>CAYNXV010000088.1:0-14325 GCA_964401245.1 uncultured Bifidobacteriales bacterium
TCCCGTGACTGCCTTTCCAAATCGAGCAAAATGCCCAGAACGTCGTCAAAACGTGAAAAAGCTTCCGTTTCGGTTCGAAACGATTCGCCCAATACCAACCAATAATAGGAGGCCGGCGGTCCCGACTCGTCGAGGGCCGAAACCCAATGCATTCCCAGGGCCCGCATCGCATTCCCCACCTGGGCAGCTTGATGGGAAAGCCCGATACCCGGGAGGTGAAGCCGGGTTTTCAAGGAGAATCCCGCACCGGAATGCACAGGGTCAGAACACAAATAACCAAAATCGGGGTCCCAGGCCCATTGGGAATTGTCTAGGGAGTCGAGTCCGGTTTCCCGGAGGGCCCCGCCCAGGTTTTCTCGAGAGAGTCTACCGGGAATATCGATATGAAAGCCGACCATTTCGCCGGATCGGATACGGATATGACGCTGGTATTCCGTTCCGGACAGCAAGGCATAAGGCTCTTTCCGGGTTGGGACCGCAGGCTGCGGGGGAAGCCAATGCCTCTCGACCAGAATATTTTTTTCCAGGGGGCTCAATTCGGCCAGGGCGCAGAAATCGGTATATCCCAACGGCTGCGCCATTGCTTGTAATTTCCGGGCGGCTGTTTCCACCTGGGAGTCGGATGCCGAAGCGGGAAAAGGTTGGTCGCGCAGATTCCGGTAAAGGCTTAGGCGCGTGACCAGGGCGGATTCGGGTTGCGAGTCGTCGGAAGTCCAGGAAAGCGGCGTCCGAGCCAGCTTAAGCAGGTCCAGATACGCCTCTTTGCTCCAAGAGCAGCTTTTGTAATGCCGCGGCTTCCTTGTAACGCTCTTGGGCGACGGCGCGCGTGAGTCTTTCCCGTAATTCCAAGGAAGGCGGTGGCGCCTCGGAAGGGAGTCCCGGCCCCAGCAGCGGTTCGTCGCCGGAGGGTTGCGAAGGCCTGCATAATAACCGGTTATGCAGGAGACCTCGAAAAGCCTCATAACATAAGGGACAGCCTAAGCGGCCGCGGGTGCGGACTTCGCCCCAGGTGAAGCCGCAATGGGCGCATAATTCGATTGTACCGCTCAACTTTCCACCTCGAGTTCGAGCAGACCGTCGTGCATCATATAGGAGTGCCGGGCCATAGCCGCCAGCCCCAGATCGTGGGTGACCACCAGAATGGCCAGCCGCAGCTCCCGGTTCAAATCCACGAGCATGGCATGCAGCATTTCCGAGTTGCGGGCGTCGAGATTTCCCGAAGGTTCGTCGCATAAAAGCAAACCGGGACCGTTCATCAGGGCGCGGGCCAGGGCCACCCGCTGCCTTTCGCCACCGCTCAATTCGGAGGGCAAATGCCGGAGGCGATGTTGCATACCCACCTTTTCCAGGAGGTAGGCGGCTCTATCCTCGTCCGCCTTTTGCAGCAGGCCGGTGATGCGTTTGGGCATGAGGGTATTTTCCCACACGGTGAAATCCGGCAGCAGATGGTGGAATTGAAAGACGAAGCCTATGTCGCGATTGCGGATGGAGCTCAATTTCCGGTCGCTCAATTTTCGGGTATCCGTGCCTTTGAAGCGCACTTCACCCTCGGTGGGATGTTCCAGTAATCCGGCGATATGCAGCAAAGTGCTCTTGCCGACGCCCGAAGCTCCCTTGATGGCGAGAAAGTCGCCCACGCGGATTTCCAAATCGAGGTTCCGGAAAAGCTCGATGCGCGCGCCGGTTTCCTCGAAAACCTTTTGGACTTTGTTCAGGCGCAGGATGGTTTCGCCGACTTCGGTTTCCAGGGTTCCATTCATGCCGTTATTCATGACGGATAGCCTCCACGGGATCGTGGCGCGCCGCTTTGAGCGCGGGTATGATGGTGGCGATGGCGCAGAGGCCGTTGGTTACCAGCATAACCGTCAATACATCGGCGAACTTGAGCTGAACCGGCAGGGTGGTGACGAAATACACGTCGCCCGGTAATTTGATGAGGCCCCATTGGGCCTGGATGAAATAGCTGACCAGCCCCAGGATCAATCCGAAAGTGGAGCCTACCAAACCGATGAGCATGCCTTCAATGACGAATATGCGCAGGATGGAAAAGCGCGTGGCCCCCATGGCCCGGAGTATGCCGATTTCGCGCACCTTGTCGTTGACCGCCATTACCAGGGAGGAAATGATGTTGAAGGCGGCGATGATGATGATGATACCCAGGGCCAATCCCACCAGCACCTTTTCATAGGCCATCCATTTGATGAGGGTGTAATTCTTGGCCTGCCAGTCGAGGGCGCGAAAAGGATAACCCAAAGTGCCTTCCAAATCCGCCGCCACTTGGCTGCTTTCGTACGGATCGCGCACCTTGAGCTGCAATCCCGTTACGGCATTGCCGAGCCCGAACAGTTTTTGCGCTTCGGGCAGGGAGATATAGGCCATGGTTTCGTCGAATTGATACATGCCCGATTCGAAGGTGCCGGTGACGAGGAATACGGAAATCTTGGGAGCCACGCTGCCCAGTCCCAATTCGCCTGAGCTGCTGAAGTCCGCCAGAAAGATTTTATCGCCTACGTCGGCGTCGAGCCGGTCGGCCAAGGCATAGCCCAGGATGATTCCGGGAAATTCCTTGCCTTGGGAGTCTTTCAGTCCGTCGAACTTGTAAGACCCGTTTTTAACCGTTTCGCGAAGGTTGATGACATCGGAGCTTTGCTCGAGGTCGATGCCGAAAACCACGATGCCGTCCTGATTTTTCTGCCGCGAAATGATGGTCTTCGACATGACGAAGGGAGCGGCGGCGACTACCTCGGGATGCGAACGTACCGAATGGGCCAAGGCGTCGAAGTCGCCCATGGGCTCGTATTGGAAGCGGGTTATTTCGATATGGGCGTCTTTGCCGATAAGCTGCTGCTTGACTTCGTGCTCGAACCCGTTGATGGCGCTCAACACGAAGATGAGCAGCCAGGTGCCGATCATTACGCCGGTGGCGGAAAAAAGCGCGATGAGGCCCGAGGACAGCGTGCGACGCTGGGCCCAGAAATACTTTCGGGCTATGAACCATTCAAATAGCTTCATGACCTACTGATTGTGCTAAGTGGCCCGGGTAATGTACAAGTTTCAAGCGCATCGACCCGGCGCCTCATTCCGGTCGCATCAGGGGGAATAGGAGCACATCCTTGATATTGGTGCTGTCGGTAAGCAGCATCACCATGCGATCGATGCCGATGCCCACTCCGCCGGTGGGGGGCATGCCATATTCCAGGGCCCGCAAAAAATCCTCGTCGAGGGGATGGGTTTCCTCTTCGCCGCCGCGACCCCGTTCCACTTGATCCTCGAGCATTTTTCGTTGCAGGATGGGATCGTTCAGCTCGGAATAGGCGTTTCCTACCTCCCAACCGTTGATATAGGGTTCGAACTGCTCCACCAGGTCGGAGTCGTCGCGATGCGATTTGCACAGGGGAGTGGATTCCTTGGGGAAGTCCTTGATGAATACGGGCTGGATGAGCTTATGCTCGCAGCGCGCTTCGAACAAGGCCTTGATGGCCAGGCCGCGCCGGAACTCGCCCTTGGACTCGACTTCGGATTTGCGGAGCTCTTCGCGCAAGGCATCGTCGCCCATGGAATCGACGTCGATACCGGCATGCTCGCGAAGCGACTCCTTCATGGTCACCCGCGGCCAGGGAGGCGAGAGGTCGATTTCGTTGCCCTGGTAGATGAATTTGGGGCTGCCGTTGGCGGCCATGGCGGCCGCGTAATAGACGTTTTCGAAGTGGGTCATCATGTCGCCGTAATCGGCGAAAGCCTCGTAGAATTCCAGCAAGGTAAATTCGGGATTATGGGTGCGGTCTATGCCCTCGTTGCGAAAGTCCTTGGCGAATTCGAACACCCGGGGAAATCCGCCCACTATGCAGCGCTTCAGGTAAAGCTCGTTGCTGACGCGCAGGAAAAGGTCCATTCCCTGGGCGTTGTGATGGGTGATGAAGGGACGCGCATTGGCTCCGCCGTATATCGGCTGCAGAGTGGGCGTTTCCACTTCGAGATAGTCGCGGCCCAGCAGGTATTCGCGGATGGCCTGGATGATGCGCGAACGCTTGACGAAGGTTTCGCGGACCCGGTCGTTCAAAGTGAGATCGACATAGCGCTGGCGATAGCGGGTTTCGACGTCCTTGAATTCGTCGAATATGATCTTCTTGCCGTCTTCGATTTTTTCCTTGGGAATGGGCAAGGGCCGCACGGCCTTGGAAAGCAATTGCACCTGGGCGGCATGCACCGTGAACTCGCCGGTTTTGGTGATGAACATGTGGCCGCGTACTCCGACCCAGTCGCCGATGTCTACCATGCGGACCAGCTCGAAGGCCTCCTCGCCGACGGCGTCGCGCCCGAACATGACTTGCTGGCGACCTCCCTCGTCCTTCAAATGCACGAAGGCCAGTTTGCCCTTGAGGTTGTATCGCACTACCCTGCCCGCGAAGGCGATTTGCGTCGCGCTTTCGAGCAGCTTGTCTTTTTCGGCAGCCAGACCCAGGCTGTTATGCGTGGCGTCGAAACGGTAGGGATAGGGATTGATCCCCATCTCCTTCAACTTGGCAAGTTTGTCGAGACGGGCCTCGACCTGGTCGTTCATTTCCATGTTATTGATTGGCCTCCGAAGCCGCTAGCAAATAGGCGTTGATGAAAGGATCGAGATTGCCGTCCAATACGCCATGCGCGTCGGAGGTTTCGTGATCGGTGCGCACGTCTTTGACGAGATTATAGGGGTGCAGTACGTAGGAGCGGATTTGGCTGCCCCATTCGATTTTCAACTTCGAGGCGGCCTTGGCTTCGCGCTTGGCTTCTTCGTCGTCGCGATGCTTTTGATACAGCTTGGCTTTCAGCATTTTCAGGGCATTGGCCCGGTTCTTATGCTGGCTGCGTTCGCTTTGACAGGCCGCGATGATGCCGGTAGGGATATGCGTCATGCGCACGGCCGAGTCGGTTTTATTGATATGCTGGCCGCCTGCGCCCCCGGCGCGGAAAGTGTCGACTTTGATGTCCTTTTCGTCGAGTTCGAAATCCACGTCCTCGACCACGGGGTAGACGTAAACTGCCGCGAAAGAGGTGTGGCGCCTGGCATTGGCGTCATAGGGCGAGATGCGGACCAGACGATGCACGCCGATTTCGGAGCGTAAATAACCGAAGGCGAATTCTTCTTCCACCTCAATGGTCACGCTTTTGATGCCGGCCTCTTCACCCGGCTGTTCGTCGAGAATTTCGAATTTCATGCCTTTTTTATTCATCCAGTTCACGTACATGCGCATGAGCATGTACGCCCAGTCTTGCGATTCGGTGCCACCCGCTCCGGGATGGACGCTGAGGATGGCGTGGCGGGCGTCGTCTTCGCCGCCCAACATGCGCTTAAGCTCAAGATCGGAGACGCTTGCCTCCAAAGCCTCGACGGAAGATTGCACTTCACGCTTTGCGGCCGCGTCGTTTTCCTCCTCCGCCATTTCCCCCAATACTTCCAAGTCGTCGGCCTGGGACTTCAGCGATTCCCATGCCTCGACCCAGGTTTTCAGGTTCTTGATTTCTTTTTGAACGCGCTGGGCCTTCACCGAGTCCGTCCAGAAATCGGGATCGCCGGACGTCTTCTCCAATAGAGCTATTTGCTCTTCTTTGCCGGGGATGTCAAAGATACCCCCTTAAGCGTTCAATCCGCTCTTTTACGGGCGACAGCTCGATCATGTGCGCTCCAGATGAAAAAGGAGCCCGTCCATCGATGAAAATGGAGCCGGGCAATTAGGGGAAGTGTAAAAAATACGGAAAAAGCTGTCAGTCGACCCCTGCGCGGACGGGAATGCCCGCGGCGATAAGGCCGGTTTTGATTTCCGAGAGGGTATGGGTTCCGTAATGAACCATGGAAGCGATTAGGGCCGCGTCGGCCCTGCCCTTTTGAAAAACCTCGACGAGGTGCCCGGGCTCACCCGCGCCTCCGGAAGCGATTACCGGAACATCCACTCCTTCGGCGATTTTACGGGTGAGTTCGATTTCATAACCCGCCTTGGTACCGTCGGCGTCGATGGAATTGACGCAGATTTCGCCGACTCCCAACGATTCGGCCCGCTTCGCCCATTCCAGGGCATCCCATCCGAAGGCTTTGCGGCCGCCGTTGATATACACTTCGTACCCCGAGGGGAATTGCGGGTCGTCGTTTTTCTTGGCGTCCATACCGAGCACGATGCATTGCCTTCCGAAGGCACGCGCGCCGTCGCGGATGATGTCGGGATTCTGAACCGCCAGCGAATTGAGGCTCACCTTCTCGGCCCCCGCCAACAGCACTTCGCGCATATCGTCGAGATGGCGTATGCCGCCTCCCACCGAAAACGGAATGAAGACATTGCGCGCCACGCGCCTGACCATGCCGATATCGATGGCTCTCTTTTCGGCCGAAGCGGTAATGTCGTAGAAAACCAGTTCGTCGACGCCTTCGCGGTAATATTTGCGCCCCATTTCGACGGGGTCGCCCAAGTCGCGATTCCCTTCGAACTTAACGCCTTTAGTAACCTGTCCGTTACGGACGTCGAGACAGACGATTACGCGGCGGGTAAGCATGTCAAACGCCCTCCGGCGAAACTTTGCCGTCCCATTGCGCGAAATTCCTGAGCAGGCGCAAACCCACGGGGCCGCTTTTCTCGACGTGGAATTGGCAGGCAATCAAATTGTCTTTACCTATTATCGAAGGAAAGGCCACGCCCGCATATCCCGTTTCGGCGATGACATGACTGCCGCCGGGTTTGGGAAAATAGCTGTGCACGAAATAGAAATCCGCACCCGTGGGAATGCCCGCCAGCACGGGGTGATTGCGGACGTAGTCGACCTGATTCCAGCCCATGTGGGGAACCTTGCATTCCACCGAAGGGGCGAAAACCCCCGTGCCGCCGGGCAAAAAACCCAGGCAGGGGGTACGGCCGTCTTCGAGGCTCCAGTCGAGGATGATTTGGCAACCGACGCAAATGCCGAGAAAGGGACGGCCCGAGTCGAGGTAGCGCCTTAGAACCGGAGCCAAATCGAGGCGGGAGATTTCTTCCATGGCCGCACCCGCCGCGCCCACGCCGGGGAAAACCACCCGGTCGGCGGCGAGGATTTCTGCGGGATTGGCGGTGATGACGGAGTCTTCGCCTACTTCATGCAAAGCCATTTGCACGGAGGTGAGATTCCCGCCTTTATAATCGATGATGGCGATCATTTAGCGGGTCAAACGGGCCTCGCGGCTGGTCAATACCACTTTGTCCTTCAAAGCAGGCTCAGCATCGGGGGACGGCGAAGCGCCTAATCCCACCGGCTCGAACCCGAGGTCGCGTATCATCTGGATATCGAGAGAAGAGGCCTGGCCTTCGGTGGTCAGGTAATCGCCGAGGAAAATGGAGTTGGCCACATACAGCCCCATCGGCTGCAGGCTGCGCAAGTGCAGTTCGCGGCCACCGGCGATGCGAAGTTCGGCCGTGGGGCACAGCAACCGGAACAGGCACAGGATTTTCAGGCATTGCATAGGCTGCAAGTCTTCATGATGGCCCAGGGGAGTGTCTTTGAAGGGAATGAGAAAATTGACGGGAATGGAATCCACGCGCATGGTACGCAAGCGGTAGGCCACCTCGAGAATGTCGTCCTGGGTTTCGCCCATTCCAAAGAGGGCGCCGGAACAGGATGACAGGCCCTCGGCCTTGGAGCGCTCCACCGTATCGACCCTGTCGAGAAAATCATGCGTGGAGCAGACCTTGCCGTAATGGGATTCACTGGTATTGAGGTTGTGGTTATAGGCCATTACGCCGGCATCGCCCAGGGTTTTGGCCTGGCCGTTCTTGAGAAGGCCGAGGCAGGCGCATACTTCGAGCGAGGGAAATTTCTCCTTCACCTTACGCACGCTTTCGGCCACCTTATTCAAGTCACGATCGGAAGGGCCCCGCATGGAAGCCACCATGCACAGCCGGGCCGCGCCCCGTTCCACCGCCGTGGCGGCCGCTTCGAGCACCTCTTCGTCGGAGAGCATCTTGTACTTTTCCACGGCTTCGTCGGAGACCTTTGACTGGGAGCAATAACCGCAATCTTCGGGACAGATTCCGCTTTGGATGTTGACGAGGAAGTTGAGCTTCACCTTTTTACCGAAATGGGCCCGGCGAACCTGAAAGGCCGCGTGAAGGAGAGCCAGAAAGTCGTCGTCGGACCAATTGAGTACGGCGAGGGCCTCGTCGCGGGTAAGCGCTTCGCCTCGCAGGCTTTTTTCAGCCAGGGCGGAGGCAAGCTGGGCGCTGGAGGCGGTTTCTGGGGCAAGGGTTGAACTCATGGATTTCCTCGATTTTCCTGGGAATTTCGCCTCCCGGAAATAGGTTCCAAAGGAGAAAGCCCTAAAGTCCGAAATATAGGAAAAAGCTTCCGGAAGCTCGAAGTGTAGGTCAATACCCGGCTCCGGGACCTTAAAAGAATTGGATGCCGGCCTTGATCTGGACCAAATCGGCATTGACACCGACTCGTTCGGCGTCATCCGTAAGGGTAATTGCCACAAAATTATCCCTATGGACGCTTAAAATCTGGTTGAACGCCAGCAATCTGCCTTGGGAAGCGGTAGTGTAGAACAATTCCGCCACCCGTACTCCGTTGATTTGATATAAGGTATCGCGATAATTCTTCATGTCGGCATAGGCCGCCTCAAGTTGTGGTTTGAGTTCGGCCAGGATGGACGGCATATCGCTGGATCCGGTATGATGCCGGTAAATCAGGTTAACATTGGGAGTAATGCCGCTGCCGACAGGAGCCATGCCCACCATATCGGCCTTGACCTCACCGAATTTCTGATCCAATAGAATTTCCCACGAAGCGGGCAATTGGATGGAAACCCCAATGCCATTATGGCGGTAAAGATTGTTTGTGATGCTACGTGAATCGTCTTCGGGCCCGGAAAGACATCCGGAAAGAAATACCGCGGAAAGCAGTCCTGTGATCAGCCTGAGCATGCGTGTCCACCCATATTGAAAATTTGATAACAATATTACAGAGTAGCCTCTATCGCATAAACATTCAATACTCACCGTCAGATTAGGGGTATAACGCCTAGGCACCCGTCTTCTTGCCCGAAACGGCGCCGACATATACGGCGATGAAAACCAGCGCGCCCCCCGCGACCACTTCCAGGGTAATCGGTTGCTCAAGCATCACCGAACCCAGGCCCACCGCCACTACCGGCATCGCGGCGATGGCGTAGACGGTAGCCGAGGCCGTCCAGCTTTTGAGCACGAAAAGGAAAAGTTGGAAAAGTCCCACTGAACCCAGAATCACCAACCAACCGATGGCCATCCAGGTGCGGCCCTCCTGCGGGAAAGGCACGTTCTCGTCGAAGAGAAGGGATGCCGATATTAGGAAAAGGGTTCCCGCCGCCATACCGATGGCGTTCATGTTCAGAGGATGGACATCGGTGAACCTTTTGGCCACAACGCTGGAAGTGGCGGCGGCCAAGGTTCCCAGAATGGCGGCGAAGAAATAGGAACGCCCGGCATCAACGGCCAGTCCGTTTCGGGAGAGGATGGCGATGCCGGCGATGGCAAGCAGGCCTCCTATAACCGCGCGCACCGAGAGCCTTTCCTGACCGATGATTACGGCGATGACGAGGGTGAAAAGGGGAGCGGCCGCGACGATTACCGCTACGGTGCCGGCGGTCAGTCCGACCAGAGCGTAATAGAGCAGGGCGTAGGTGATGCCGAAGCCGAAAATTCCGTAAACAGCGGCGCCTACGGCTGAACGCCCCCGGGCTAGAGGCACGCTCCGGGCGGCGGCAATCATAAAGAAGAGCACCGTGCCCAAGCCGAATCGCAGGGCCGCGCCGAAAAGCGGCGGAAGCTCCTGATTGCTGATGCTGACCGCGATGAAATTGGCGCCTCCGATAGCCACTATGCCGGCAAAGGCGGAATAGGTCGCGGCTGGGCGAGTCGGAACTTCTTTCATGTCGATACCCCGGGAGAAAATCCCCGTCGCATGGTGTTTTCGGTAATGGCGCGCGGTTCCGCGAATTGGAGCAGATAACCGGGACCCCCGGCCTTGGTTCCCAAGCCGCTCATGTGAAAGCCTCCGAAAGGTTGTCGGCCCACAAGCGCGCCGGTGGAGGGACGGTTGAGATATAGGTTCCCTACTTGGAAAGCATTGCGCGCCGAATCCAGATGGGCCGGACTGCGGCTATACACCGCGCCCGTCAATGCATAGGGTGTGGAGCCGGCCACTTGCAGCGCTTCTTCGAAGGTGGGTATGGCCATCACCGCCAGAATGGGTCCGAAGAATTCCTCCTGCATCAATGGGTGCCGGGCGTCGTCCACTGCGAAGATGGCGGGGGCCACGAAATGGCCGCCAGGGAGATCAGCTCCTGAATAAAGTACGCGGGCTCCGGGAGATGCCTTGATTTTTTGCAGCCGGGAATAGGCTTCCGCATCGATTACGGGAGGTACGTCGCAGGCAGGATCCGTAGCGGGAGCGAGACGTAACGCGGAGGTTCTTTGCACGAGTCTGCGGACAAAGTCGTCGTGTATGGGCCCTACGGTCAATACCCTTGAGCAGGCGGAGCATTTCTGTCCCGCGTATCCGAAGGCGCTGTGCACCACTCCGGTCACGGCTTCATCGAGATCGGCGTCGTCGTCGATGATGATGGCGTTCTTGCCGCCCATTTCGCAAACCACCCGTTTGATCTGCGGCTGGCCGGGCCTGACACGTGCGGCGGCTTCCAGGATGGTAAGCCCCACGGCCTTGCTCCCGGTAAAGGCGATTTGCGCGACCAAGGGATGCTCCACCAGCGCGGCTCCCGCTTCTTCGCCGAGGCCTGGCAGAAAATGAACGATGTCGGGCGGCGCCCCGGCTTCGCGCAGGCATTGGTAAAATAGATAGGCTACCGCGGAAGATTGTTCGGCGGGTTTGATGAGTACGGGATTTCCCGCCACCAGAGCGGCCGTGGCCATGCCCGTGAGAATGGCGAGAGGAAAATTCCAAGGAGCGATTATAGCGGTGGGTCCCCTACCCTGGTAAAAGAAAAGGTTTTCTTCGCCGAAAATATGCGATTGCCTCTGCGGCCCCAGTTCTAACAATGCTTGGCGCGCGTAATAGCGGCAGAAGTCGATGGCTTCGGCCACGTCTCCGTCGGCTTCCCTCCAGGGTTTGGCTTCCTCCCAGGTTTGCCGGGCGGCGAATTCGATGCGACGGGTTTCCAGAATATCCGCGAGACGTTCAAGCAAGGCGCAGCGAGTGGCGAGCGGAGTATCCCGCCAAGTCGGGTATGCCTGGTAGGCGATGTCCACGGCGCGGTTCACAGTTTCCGCGTCGGCCATGTGCATGTACGAAAAAGTGGTTTTTTGATCGTGCGGCGCTTTAACGTGTATCGCTTCGCCCGAAACGCCTTCGTTACCTCCGACCACTACGGGCACGGTGAATGGCAATTTTTTTCCTACGTGGTCAATTGCATGGGCGAATGCCTCCCGCACTTTTTGGTCGGTGAAATCGCTGAAGGGACAATTTTCAAAAGGTGGCGGGGAAATTTGGGAGGATCCGATATTTGCACCTGACTCCGCTGATTCGGTTCGGGGCGGGTCCAATAGCTTCTCCATGTTCTCTCCCTCGCGATAGCTGAGGCGGAGAAATCCGGAGTTGCTGGTATTTTCCAGGAGGCGTCGCACCAGGTAGGCCATGCCGGGGAGCAATTCACCCACCGGGGCATACACACGTAGTCGATGTCCCCGGCGACGCAATACTTTTCTTTCGGGCTCGGCCATACCGAACAGCATCTGGATTTCGAAAGCCTGGGGAGGCACGTGCAATTCTTCCGCCGATGCCAGCGCATGGGAAAGGGAACGGAGGTTGTGGCTGCCGAAGGCGGGGGGCAGGTGCGCGGCGTTTTCGAGCAGCAGCCGCGACAGGCTTTCGTAGTTGGCGTCGGTTTCCGCCTTGCGCAAAAACACCGGGCAAGGAAGGCCGGTTTGCCGCGATAGGCTTACTTCATAATCCCAATAGGCGCCTTTGACCAGCCGCACGGTGATGGGAGCGCCCCGGCTTTTGGCAAGACTTAGAAGCCTTTCCACGTCGCCGCGGGAATTTTTGAGGTAGGCCTGCACGACAATGCCCAGATGGGGCCAGCTTTTCAATTCGGGATCGGAAAGAATTTCCTCGAAAAAATCATAGGTGATTCCGTGTAATTGCCATTGTTCGAGATCGATATTGAGGAAGACCGACCGCTTTTTGGCCTGATGGAAAAGAGGCAGCAGTTTTTTCTTCAGTCGCGCCACGCCCCCGGAGGAATCCACCGGATCGAGCCGGCTGTCGAGGGCGGAAAGCTTGAGGGAGATATTGGCCAGGGGCAGGGGGCCGTGAAGGCCGCTTTGCAATACGTCGTCCTTTTTCCAGCGCAAGGTTTCGTCCGACAGCGTATCGATTAGCGATAGGTAACGCTCGTAGTATGCATCCGCCTCTTGGGGACTGAGCGCGGTTTCGCCCAAAAGATCGGCGGTGAAACCGATGCCCTCTTTGTGCAGGGAATGTAAAACGGGAATGGCCTTGGATGCGTCGGTGCCGACGATGAAATTTTCGGCCATTTTGGAAACGTTGCGGCGGATAAGGTCGACGGCCAACCATCCGGTAGGGCCCGCGGAGGCGGCCTTGAGCGCGGCGCTGAGCGCCAGGGGCAATTCGCGACCGGGAACCAATAGGTATTCGCGCAGGTGATCGATTATCTGCCGCCGGGTTTTAAGGGTGGGCATTACGTCGACGAGGCGGAAAAGGTCGATTCGGAAGCCGGGATCCTTCATGGCCCATTCCAATATGCGGCCCTGCCAGAAATCCTTGTTGAAGACTCCCGGCACTTCGCCCTGGGTGGCGCGCCATAATTCGAGACCGAGCTCGCGGATGCGGGTGTTCAGTTGCGCGTCCAGTTGCGGATGCAGACGCGGGTTTATGTCTGAATGAGTTTGAGGCGGATTGCCCGGATTGGACATGGCGAAGTTCCTCGAGAGTCGTTTTGAGAGAATGTCTCCTCTTCCCAAATAAATCTTACCGCTTCCCTAGGCAAATTACGACTGGTTGGGCAGTATTCATATGAACGGATTAACAGTATCTGTTCATGTGTTAAACAATTTCGATGGCCTGAGAAGGCTATAGTCGGGAGGCGATTCCTAGAAGGTGGCTCCAGGAAGGCGGTGCCAGAAGGATTCTTGAGATGGGGGGTTCTATGCCAAATCGAGCCGGCGCCCTTTTTTAAGCTCTTCCAGGGGGTAGAAAGTGCCCCGCCAGGAAACCCCGCCTTGGCGGGTGATTATCCAAGCCGAGCGCAACAGCATGAAAGTCATAAGGATGAATCCTATCGGTACCAGCAGATTGGCGAGGAATCCTTCCCACCGACCCTCGGCATAAGCACCCGCGCTTTTCCAGGAGCCGAAAAACAGGGCGGTCAAGGCCACGCAGCCGATCCAGAAAAGGTGAGGCATGGGATAGGCAAGCGCCACCAGGGGAGCCAGCACCATCCCCCACGTCACAAGACAGATCTTCCCCACTTTCGACCATCTATACGCAGCGGCGGCGGGAAAGGCGTTCTTCTCCAGGCCCCGAAACATCGCGGATACGGTGGGATACCAAAGTACTTCCACGTCCTTGTCGGCGGTAGCAATGGCGGAGCGGGCGCCGGTACGTTTGAGGAGCATGGCCAATCCCATGTCGTCGCCTATTTCCAAACGCAGCCAGGAAAAGCCTTCGGTGCGCGCAAGCGCGGAGCGGCGCACCAGATTGAAAGCCCCCACCCCGACATAAGCCTTGGAGTTTGGATTTACAAGTTCATCGGCGCGAGAGAGGAGAAGGAAGACGATGCCAAAAGCGCGGGTGACGCCTTTGAGAAGCAGGGAGGGAGCCAGGACGCGAGGGAGCAACGTGAGATGATCGAGGTTTTGGGCCAGGGCATGGAGAATTGATTTGCGCAAGGTGCCGGATTTGAAGTGCACGTCGGCGTCGGTATAGAGCAGCCATTCGCCGGTGGCGGCTTCGGTGGCACGATGGAGAGCATGGACCTTTCCGAGCCAACCCGGAGGGAGTTCGTTGATATGTACCACGCGCAGGCGAGAGTCTTCCTTGGCGAGATTGTCTAAAATGGTCCCCGTAGCATCGGTGGAACGGTCGTTGACGGCGATTATCTCCAATCCGGGAAAATCCTGTAACAGCAGGGTGCGCAGAGCAGGATCGATGGTGTCGGCTTCGTTGCAAGCGGAGATTATCACGCTGAGTCGGGGCAGGTTATCCGTCCGGAGAACGGAGCCGGAAAAATCCCTGAGTTTAGGGAGCTTCGCCAGGGACGAGGGGGCTTTCACCACCAGATAAAGGCTCAGGGCTACCCCGCTACAAACGTAC
>CAYNXV010000089.1:0-14222 GCA_964401245.1 uncultured Bifidobacteriales bacterium
CACGGATTTCGATCCCACCGGAAAAATCTTCGGAAGTTACGTCTATGACGAAGAAACCTTTCTCACCTTCACTCCCTTTTATCAGGGAATGTCGCAACACTTTGCCGAGTGGCACGGGGAGCGCATCAGCTTTTACGACTTCGTGAAAAAGTCGTATCTGGGCGCAGGCACCCCTGGCCACATGGCTTTGAGCCCTTTGGGACCCGCTCTTTATACTTCCTGGACGGCGCTCATCGCCAAGGCCGGGCACGGTTTCTCCTTTGCGTCTCCCAAACACGAATGGCTTTCCCGGCATTTTAGCTATGGGCGCTGGTTTACCGTTGGATGTTTTTTCCTGGCCGCCGCCTTTTTCCTGGCGCTTGCCCGCCAGACCCCGGGTATAAACGGATTCGCGGCCTCGTCGGCGGTGACCGGACTCTTTCTCTTTCAACACACGCTTCTGACCCATAGCCGATTCATCACCTACAACATCCCGGCCATAACGATAATGTTCGCCTGTATTTTTATTACGGAGAGCCTTATGCGCCGAATCGATTCCGGCCGACCCGTGATTGTACCGGCCCTGGTCCTGGCACTATTTATCGGTGCCGGCCTGACGCTAAAATTGACCCTTCTTCCCGTGATCGCCGTTTGTCTGGGTTCCTTGGCGATATGGGGCTTTCAGAACCGGCTCGGGCGTCCGATAATCCTGAGTGGCACCGTCGGCGCGGTCGCCCTGTTGGTAGCCTTTGTGATATTGCTTCCGGGAATATTGTCTCAATTCGCGTCCCTCGCCTGGGAAAATCAGGAGCGCATGATCCTGGGGAAAAACATGATTCAGGATTCCTTGATAATCCGCTACACCCATTATTTTTCCTCCACCCTGCCCGCTGGTCTAGGGTGGCCGCTTTTCCTGGCGGGTGCGGCGGGAATCGCGGTTTCCCTGAAAAACCGGCATAGTCTCTCCCGTATCCAGATCCTGATCCTTGTCCTTCTTTTCCTTTACCTTTTGCTGTATCCCAGCAATTCCCTGGGAATGGTGGTGCAGCGCGCCTTGGACGTTTATGCCTTATGGCTTTTTCCCGCCATCTGGTTCGTGCAATGGGTTTTCCGTTGGCGGCCCCGCGCCGGTTGGGCATTGGCGGTATTTCTCGGATTGGGGACGGCATTCGCTTCCTTAAGTACCACCGCCTATTTGCGCGCCGACAATCCCGGTTACCGTAACCAGGCCTCGGCCTGGATGCTGAAAACTATTCCGCCGGGAGAAACGGTATGCCTGCCCGTGAGAGACCGACATTACATGATTGATATATCCCTGGTGGAATTTCGCACCTATAGCATTTCCAAACCGATGTACAAATGGACGTTCCTTAGTGATTGCGGCCGAACATCCGAAAACTGGAGCATTCTCCCCTACCAACCCGGCTTGGGGCAGGCAGAGGCCGTTTTCGAGCCGGCGGTCAAACGGGAACCGACCTGGCACCGGCGTCTGCGACAATTGCTGGGCTATCACCGCTGGGATCAAATCGTGCAATTACCCTTGCTTGCCTGCTATCGCGGCGAGGTGTTACAATCCCCCTAGATGGCTTCCGACAGGCAAGAATCCCAACCGGTTTCCGGACTTGGTGAACCGGGTCAGGTTCTAAGTGACTGGAAATACGCCGAAGGCGGAAATTCCCGTAAAATCCCCACCTATAGCGTCATCGTGCCGGCCTTCAACGAATGCGGAAGCATCGCTTCGGTTTTGGCGGGACTACGTAACCTTCCCGGGTCACCGGAAATTCTGGTGATTGACGACGGTTCCACCGACGCAACCGGCGAAATCGCGGCCCTGGCGGGCGCCAAAGTCATCCGCCACTCGCAGAACCGGGGATATGGCGCCAGCCTGAAAACCGGTATCCGCGCCGCCACGGGAGAGTACGTTGTGTTATGCGACGCGGACGGCCAGCATCGCGCCGAAGAGTTGGAAAAGCTGCTGGCATTTTTGCCGGACAACGATTTGGTGATCGGCTGCCGCCCCGACGGTTCGTCCTCCCCCTGGCTGCGGCGGCCCGGAAAAAGGATACTGCATGTTTTTGTCCAATACCTCTCGGAAAGGAGGATTCCGGACTTCAACTCCGGCATGCGGGCCTTCCGGCGGGAGATTATCCTGAACCTGCTGCATTTGATGCCCGACGGTTTTTCCTTTTCCACCACCAGCACGGTAGCCTTCCATCGCATGGGCTACGAGGTCGAAAACCTGCCCATCAAGGTATATCCCCGGGAAAACGACAGCAGCCAGGTGCGTATCATAGCCGATGGCATCCGGATTATGAGCCTCATCTTCCGGCTCATCATTCTGTTCAACCCCCTTCGGGTATTTCTTCCCGCCTCCTTGACCTTCATAACGGCCAGTATCGTTTACTTCTTCTATTATTGCGCCACCATTCGCATCCACATTTCGGAATCGATGGTGTTGCTGTTCATTACCGGTATCCTGCTGTTTTTTCTCGGCGTGGTATGCGATCAGGTTTCGGCCATGCGGCGGGAACTCCATTTGCGGCGCAGCGGCAAATCCTGACGCCGGTTTTTTCCCGTAAATCCGCGAAAATCCTTTCTCTGTGCTATTTTTGCACCAACGGGACGCATGCAGGATACTATTTTCCCGGCATGCGTTTGAAAGGAGCCGACCATGAATCCTTATTTTAGCCGCATCATCCGCGCCATCAAGCTCGACCCTTCGTTATACGAAGAAGTCGAAGCCGACCGCAGCGCCTTGCCCCAAGCCATGGCCACCGTGGTTTTCGCCAGCGTCGCGGCGGGTTTTTCGGGTACCGTAGGCGGCGGGTTCACGGGTTGGCTGGTCAATGTAGCGGTCGCCCTGTTGAGCTGGTTCGTATGGGCCTTTCTCAGCTTTTTCATCGGCACCAAATTGATGCCCGAAGCATCCACCAAAGCGGATTTGGGAGAATTGCTCCGTTGCACGGGCTTTTCCGCGGCTCCGGGTCTTATTCAAATAGTGGGAATCATCCCCGGATTGGGCGTTATCTCCCGGCTGGTAGCCAGCGTTTGGATGCTGGTAGCCTTCGTAATCGCCGTGCGGCAAGCCCTGGATTATTCCAGCACCTGGCGCGCCGTGGGAGTTTGTCTGATTGGATGGACGCTGATGGTGCTTTTCAACACCCTGCTTTTCTTCGCCACCTTCGGGCGATTCACTTTATGAGGCGAGGTTTCCGGAAGTATCGGAGGGGCCGTCGATTTCCTTGAGAAGCGCCTCCACCGAGTCCTCGGTTCCCAGGAACATCGTCCTCTCCGCCAACTCGTTCAAGCCCAATCGCAGGGTATGGAAACTTTCCCCCAGGCTCGAAAGCACATCCGAAAGATGATACTGTTCGGCCCAATACCCGTCGCCCGCGGCCCGGTATTGGGCGCTTCCCAATTCTTCGAAGAAACTGAGGGGAGGAGCACCCCTGCGTTCCACGCGATGGGCCAGATGGCGGTGAAACAATCCGGTGCGAAACAGGGCGTAATTTCCGATATGCGCCTGCATGGCGAATCGCTCCCGACCCACCAACTTCTCCACCGAAGCCAGCATTTCGAAAAGGTATTCCTGCGGCGGACCCGCTTCTCCCGGAGCCTTCTGCCGCATACTGTCCATCAGGGAAAACTCCGCCAAAAGACTGGCCACATAATCGGCCAGATTCCGATCGTCAAGCCCGCTTTTGAGAAAGACGTGCCGCACCAGGATATAGAAGTAGAAGTGCAGGGAAACCTGGAGGCATCGTCGCATTTCGAGCATGGCTTGAACCAACTCCACCTTGTCCAGGAGGTCGTCGCGGATTTTCTCGTCCTGCAAAACCCGGAACAATCCCTGGGTAGGGCGATCTTCGGGGTTCAATACGGAAACCACGAATCCGTAATCGGTAAGGGTGAATCGGTTGCGGCAATTGGGAGTTATGACCTTCATAAGGACCTACCTATCCTTATTTTATCGTCCTTAATCGGGGAAAAATCAAGTGATCCCGAAAAAGGACGCCGGAAATGCCTTTATTTTGGCCGGAAACGCGAAACCTTTTGGGTTTATTTCGGCTCAGCGGCCCGGAGAGCCGCCACCCTGCGGGGAAGGCCCTCCAAATAGCCTTTGAGATTCCGGTCCAGTCGGCTATCCAGCGATTTGTTCAAATCCACTCCTCTCAATTCCTCCCGGTAGGCAACCACCCATTCCGGTCTGCCCAGTCTTGCGTTCCAGAGAATCAAATGGAATCCATAGGTCAAATCTCCCACATGGCGGGAGCTGCTTTTGGGTTTGACATGGATTTCGGCTTCCACGGGCAACAAGAGATGGGAAACCCCCAATGCTCCTCCCAAGGCATCCAATTTCTTCTTGAGGGAATCGGAGCTGAACGTATCCCTGCTCCGATAAATCAGGGGCTCGGAATATCCGTAAAACCAGTCCTTCAAGGGAAAGGAAAGGTTATCCAAGCGGCCCATCAAATCCACTCCGTTCGATTGGAGGATTTCGTGATGGGGGGCGATAAGACGTGCCGGAGAATTGGACGGGGAAGCGGTGAGCAGGGTGTCGGCCATTCCGACGAGATAGTTCTCCAGGAAGAATTCAAACCCGTTGGGTGAGAGTCGGTGGCAGGAATCGCACGGAATGCTCTCACTATAGCTTTTCATATGAAACGGCATTACCGCTATGGAGGGGCTTTCCAGAGAAGCCTTGACCGGAGTGGCCTTCGCCCGGCCCAATTCGTCCTGGAGCAATTGCCGCTCGCCGAATACCACTGCCTGTACTTGCACGGGAGCGCTCTCCCCCGCTACCGCCGTAATCAGCATGCCGGCCAGCATCCATTTGCTATTCATGCGATTCTCCCCCATCTATTCAGGAAAATAGGAATTGACGGCTTTGCCGCCACTGGGATGGAAATCTTCGGGCCGGATTTTCAGCATGGATTAACCGACGGCCAGCAGGCCGAGAGAGCCGAGAGGCTGGATTTCCGGAGAGGGGGAATTCCGGAAGGTTCTAAGGTCCCGGTTCAAGCGCTGGAATATCGCGAAGGCCTCGCCCCGGGTTCCCATTTTCTGATAAAAGAGCTTCCGGACTTCGTCGAGCGGCAAATAACCTTTCTTGACCGCATAAAATGCCTTGTTACCCAGAATATATCCGAGTTGGGTACTCAAAATCAGCGGCAGGGAGGAATTTGCATTATAGCAGGAACCGAATTTGCGCCGGTAGGCGCCTTCGTCCCTGGCTCCCCGGTCCAGATACAAGTGCTGCAATAGCAGCCGGGCCACCTCCAGGGTTTCCTTTCCCGCATCGGGCCGCATGCCTTGGCGGACCTGTCCCAGAAATTGGCGCAAGGCGGATTCGGTGGGAGCCTTGCGCTTCTCATTTATGAGCTTCGAGCCGAAAAAACCCAGCATTTCGGTGATCAGGTTAGCGTAAAAGGCGTCGAAGCCTTGCACCCGATCCACGTTTCGTCCCCGCAATACGCAATTCATGAAATGCGCGGCCTCTTCGGCGGCCATGTCTATATCCGAATGCGGCAAATAGATGAGGTAAGATGCCTCGCCGCCCCCTCCGTATTCCAACAGGAACGCTTCGTCGCGCTGGATTTTGTCTTTGATGCGCGACCAGCTTCCTTTGAGTTCGGGCGTACCCTGCACCACATCGGATAGCGCCAATTGCCGGGATGAAAAGACGGTCAGTTTTTCCAGGGATTCCATGGGAAAGTCGAAACGCATCAATGAGTCGAGATCGCGGACAATGCTCTGCACCATGCGCAGATAATTCTCTCCCGACAATTCGGCCCATCCACCCTTTACGGATGGATAACCTTCTTCCGCGCATTCCAGCCAGTGAAGATAGGATTGCAGTTTATCCGCCGGCACCGTATTCATAAGGCAGAAACTGTCCGCGGAAATTTGCAGAACCGCGGCCTCTTCCAATCCCGCTTCGGCCAGCTTCCAATACAGGTATTCCGAATTCTGATAGATTATCAAATGCTTGGGATAAACCCCCAGCGGTTTCAGGCGCGTCTGCACTTCGCGGGGCAAATGTCGGGGACAGACGTGGAAATCCCCGTCGACCACATAAAGCAGGGCTCCGGGATTTTTAATCAGGGCGCGACCGATAATCTGGGCCGAATAGACGTCCCGCTCGGAAAGCATCCGGCCGTCGTCCTCGTGCTTCGAATTGATGCCGAGTACATGGATTCCCTGCTTCCGGCAGAACGCGAGGATATCGCGCCAGGGGTTCCAGTTATAATTCCATTTGCGGATGTAATCGATTTTTTTGAGGAAAGCGCCTTCCTCGAGTTTTCCTTCCAGATAAAGATCGAGGTATTTCTGGTCCGACCCGTGAAAGACCTCCAGACACAGCACCAATTTCCGCTTGTCCGCGACTTCCTGCAATACCGCCAGCACCGAACGCTGCGATTGCCATAATGTGTGGTAGTCGCCGTGATAGACGATGTCGCTGCCCAAAATGCGCTTGATCAGTTCGGACTTGTTCGAGACGCTTTCATATTTCCGCAAGGCGCGGTGGTACTCGGCGCCGTAGGCTTTCAGCTCCGGGCTGGTGACCAGGCTTTCGCGAACCAGCTTCGCGCTGCGGGCATAATTCTTTTTTTGGATCCCGAGGATTTGCCGGCGCAAAATGGAATTGATTCGCACGGGCTTTTTTTCGCCTGCTTTGGGATTCCCCACAGCATCGGATCGCATGCGAAGGTTTTTTCTCATGGCCGCGGGCCAGGCCGGACATCCGGCTCTCCTTCCTTGGTATATATATATTACCGCCCATGCCGGGAAATCCTGCAATCCCCACTTGCTTGCGTCCCTTGAGGCATTGGGGAAAATTGGATTTCTTCGCTCAAAATCAACCGATTGCGGGTTTCTAGGGTTACAAAACCCGGGTCCGGCGTATCGGATTATTTGCCTGAAAACCGGGTGGAGGCTAGATTTGCGGAATTTCAAGGAGTATTGCCACCATGGGTTTTAAATGCGGAATCGTCGGTCTACCCAATGTCGGCAAATCCACCATTTTCAATGCTTTGACCAATGCGGGCGCCGAGGCCGCGAATTTCCCCTTTTGCACCAAGGAACCGAACGTGGGAATGGTTGCCGTGCCCGACCCTCGTATGAAGGCATTGGTGAAGGTGCATAAGCCGAAAAAGGAAACGCCTACCGTCATGCAATTCGTGGACATCGCGGGCTTGGTGCAGGGCGCTTCGCAGGGAGAAGGGCTGGGGAACCAGTTTCTTTCGCATATCCGTGAAACCGACGCCATCATGCATGTGGTGCGTTGCTTCGAAAATATCGACGTCACCCATGTGGCCGGTAGCGTGGATCCCGTCCGGGACGCGGAAATCATTAATATGGAATTGATTCTGCGCGATATGGACACGGTTGATAAGAAGCTGCAGAAGGACAGGAAAATGGCGGCTTCGCCCGGTAAGGACGCCAAAGACGCCAAGGTACGCGTCGTAGCCCTGGAGAAGCTCAAGGCCGCTTTCGATGAAGCCAAACCGGCGCGCATGGCGGGATTGACGCCCGACGAGGAATCGGCTCTCAAAGACCTGGGATTGCTTACCATCAAGCCCATGTTCTATTGCGCGAATATCCGGGAGGATGAAATCCATTCGGGCAATCCCCTGCTCGCGAAGCTGCAGGAGTATGCCAAAGTCCAAAACTGCGATGTGGTGGCCATCAGCGGCAAAATCGAAAGCGAATTGGCCGAACTTTCCGCGGACGAGAAGGCGGCTTTTCTGGCCGAATTGGATTTACGGGAAAGCGGTCTCGACCAGGTGATACGCAAGGGCTATGACCTTTTGGGGCTGCAAACCTATTTCACCGCCGGCGAAGCCGAAGTGCGCGCCTGGACCATCCCCAAGGAATGCAAGGCGCCTCAGGCCGCCGGAGTCATCCACAGCGATTTCGAACGCGGTTTCATTCGCGCCGAAACCCTCGCCTTCGCCGATTTCGAAAAATACGGCTCCTGGCCGGCAGCCAAGGAAAAAGGCGCCGTACGCACCGAAGGTCAGGAATACCGGGTTCAGGACGGCGATATCATGCATTTCCTGTTCAACGTATAGCCTCCCCCCTTCCCGGCATCCGTTTATCGGGCCGGGACAGCTTACAATTGCCGGAAAGTTTTTTTATTTGTTTATAGGCCTACCGGAATCTGCATGGGTCGCTTCAAGGAGCAATCGATGCGGCTTCACTCCGGCAGGGCGGGGGTCGATATGGAAGATGATTTTTTCGAAGTCACCATTGAGAACATTTCGGTCAGCAACCTGGGATTCATCGTTTTCCTGAAAAAAGAGGCGGATCCAAGGGTGCTTCCCATATTCATCGGGGCTAACGAAGCCCATTCCATCGCCGTAGCGTTCAATAAGCAGGAGCCTCCTCGTCCCCTGACCCACGATTTGCTTAAAAATATCCTGACGGTGGTAGGATGCGAGGTGACCAAGGTGCAGGTAACCGCCTTGGAGGAAAATACCTTCTATGGACGTATATTTCTGGAAAAGGAAGGGTTGGAGGATTTCGACATCGATTCCCGGCCATCCGACGCCATCGCCTTGGCGCTCCGGTACGAAATTCCGATTTATGTGCATACGGACGTATTCGAAAGCGCTTCCTTGCGATTGAAGGAACAAGGCGAAGAAAACGACTCTGAAGGAGAGGATATTATGGAAACTGAAGCAGCCGAGGCTCCCAAAGGGCCGCAAACTCCGACGGAGCGGATTCAGGAAAGATTGGAAAAAGCCGTTAAAGGGGAAAGATACGAAGAAGCCGCGAAGCTTCGCGATGAATTGAAACGTTTACAGCAGGAGAATTGAGGCCTAAACCGGCCCTATCTTTCCTGCGAAGGAAATTCGAACACGGTATTGGGATCAGGCAAGGGATTCGCCCCCGAATCGGGTCCCTCGCCCGAGGGAGATCCACCGATAGAGTTCCACAGGACCAAGCTCGCGCCCGCGCTCACGACGGTTACCACGGCAACCCCGCTCCATATTTTGCCGGCAGTCCAAAAAGAACCCGGCTCTTTGAATAGTTTCTCCTTTTCCCCTGAAGAGGGAGCATCAATCTGCGCCCGGCTTGGTTCTTCGGGAAATTCCGGTTGGTTGGGAGCCGCCAAGTCGAGATTCCGCACGGCGTGGATCTTCGGTTCCATCGGATAAACCTCCCCATTCGGCATGACGATTCCCGAAGCGCCCTTGAAGAGGGTGTTCTTGATCATAACCCGCTGGGAAAAGGCGGTAAGCGGAGTCGGTGCGCCCACCACGACGGCGAACTCCATTTCCACACTGCCTCCCGGAGCCACTTCCAGGCCCGACCACATTCCGGTTCCGGGTTCGTAGGCCCTCTTGAAGCGATCCAAGGTATCGAGAGACGATGAGAGGTAGACGTAGGCATCCTTGTTCCCTTTGAAGACCAGGTCGCCTTCTACCTTGATAAAGTTCTTCAACGAAGGATTCCGGAAATGGAGCATCACATTGGGGTGCACCAGGGTGGTCGATCCCTTGGGTACGATCATGGTATCGCAAGGCATCGCCAACAGCTGGCGATGCTCCATGCCGGGTCGGCCGATTTCGGTGGGAAGGATTCGCCTTCGTCCGGCGCCTTCGGCACAATCGGAACGCGTGTCCATTCTTTGCGGTTGCGACTGGGCGGCGACCGACAGGACCAATAAGGAAATCAGGGTGCGTAACAGGTTCTTCATGGCGCCACCGTCAGTTTTCTTCCCTGTGAAAAAAGTCCCTTATCCGTGGCAAAATCCAGCCGATAGAAATAAAGTCCCGGAGACCAACCGGGATTTTTCAATTCCAATTCATGCCTGCCGACGTTCAGGGAAGCCAGTTTCCGCGAATACAACACCTTGCCCCGCACATCAAACAGACTGAAGGTGGCGGAATGGAATAATCCCAGCCCCGGCGGATATTCGAATCCGATGCGCGTAACCGTGCGGAAGGGATTGGGATGATTTTGGAGAACCCGCAATTTACGAGGCAGGCTCTCCATCAAATTCCGGGTTTCCCGTTCGACATAGTCTTCCGTGCCCCGCAGCAAAACGAATGGGTTGTCACCCTGGACGACTTGCACGTGACTCATGTCGGAATCGGCGTACACTTTTCCCGTTTGCAATGAGAATAATCGATGAGCGGGTCGATTGGCATCCTGGGATTCGGCCCCATTTTCAATCACAAAGGCTACGCTGCCCTTTACCGGGGAAAACAGTTCCAATTCCTGACGAAAGGAGCCCAACGATGCCACTTCCAATGCAGCCGAACCATCGCCCCGGCCGGCGTTCAATTGCATGGAACCCTGGATGAACGGCAGCCGCGGCAGGGCGCGTCCGCCTCCGCGAGTGAACAGCAGAACCGACGCTTCGCGGCCCTCCGCATGCGCCTTGATTGTCACGGCGCGGTCGGCTGACACCTTGGGCAACGACTTATTGACGGCAAAGGGATTGAACTCAAGCGTTTCTCCCAGTTCCTGATAAACCGCATAGCCTTCAAATGGTTTCAAGGTCGCGCCCGGCGCCAGCGGCGACCAATTGTACAACCCTCCCGTGCCGTCCTTGTTCAGAGGGGTCACCACTTGCAGGCGATAAAAAACGGGAAGGCCGGATTCATGGGTGGATTGCACGGAGGAAAGCGGCAAGGGAAAGGGAAAGGGATTACCGAGTATTTTCCAACCGGATTGATCCGATACTTTGCGCATGGGTTCCAGTCCCGCCTGGAAATGGGTCGCGGTATCGAATGCGAATTCGTGACTGCGGGTGGAGGCGAACAGGAAGGCGTCTCCCGGATTGACCCCGGTTGCCTTGGGTGCGACCGGACGGAACCGGGTTTTCTCTTGGGCGCCCAACAAGGTTTCCACCGTATAGAAAGCCGTGCTGTCTTTAACCCCCGGTTCAGCCGGCCCAACCGGCTTAAGCATCGCGGTCAAATTACCTCCGTATGGAAACGCCAGCAATCCGAAGGAATAGCGCGGGGGATTGACCGCTTTCGACAGCATGGCCGCCGGACCCAATTTGATCCCGGGAACCGCGATGAGCGGTCCCGGATTTCCGTAAGGGCTTCCATCCGTCTGGAGGTAAAAATTCCGATAAGCGTAAACACGTGAGTTTTCGCGAGGAAAAGTCACCGGCGTTCCCACGGGCGTAAGGGCGGACTTGTGCGACGCGGTCGTTCCGTCCAGGCCCAGGGACAACAATTCGATTTGATAGGCCGCTATGGGTTGGACCTGGGACGCGCTGATCAAGTCGGCCGAAAATGCCAGGGTGGTCGGCGTGATATTCACGGACGGTTTCACATAACTCGCAGGCGGCGCCAACTTTTCCCCGATCACGAACTTTTCATATCCGGCCTTCAACTGGATGAAAATCCGGTCTTGTTGGAATCCGAACGCGATTCGTTCCAATTCCTGCCAGACTCCTCCTTCCAACGCATGGACGGAAACGGAATCGGGTAGCTGGGAGGTGAACGGGAGGGTCACCGTATAAGGCGAGATGCCGGTAAGATTATAGGTGTTGATGCGCCGCCCCTCAATGAACCGGGTGCTCTCCGCATTGGGCAATCCGGACAAGTCGCTTTCGGTAAGGGCCGTGAAGCCGAGCTTGCCGGAAGTCAACGAAGTGAATCCTCCCACCTGGATTCCGTCGATAACCCGCAAAGACCCGGCTTGCCCCTTGAGGATATTATTGACTACGCTGAACGCCAGTCTCACCTCCGAGCCCGTGAAAGCCACCGGAATCACATACCGTCCCTGCGCGTCGCGGGAATGCGAGGCCGGCACCGGCACCGCGTTCTCCACCCGAACCGGTTCATGAAACGCGGATACGGAAGCGTCCGCCCGGGGATCGTAGATTACGTCGATACTGTCGGCGGCTTCGCGCCCCGCCCAAGTCAAGGTCAACGGCCATAACGGATGTCCGAATCTTTCGGGCAAGGCGACGGCGGAGGAATCCGCCTTGAGCTGGAATCCCCGCGAGGTGCGCGCCGAAATCTCCCCGCCGGCGAAACGGAAAGTCGCCCCGCCGGACGGCACGGAAAGCCTTTCCACCAATTGGACCCTCAATTCGGACAGCGCCGGATAACTGCTTTGGTAAGCCGAGCCGTTCCAAGCCGCCTTGATGAGGGTATCCCCCTTCTTTAACCACCAATATACCTGGTCAGCATCATAGGGATTCGCCTGGGCGGCGGCGCCGAAATCCATGGTCAACGCCCCATTTATTCCGGCGGAAGTCCGAAAGGAGAAACTGCCTCCCAAATTGCGCATGTCGGCCTTCAATTCGCCGGAAGGTATGGGGTCGTCGAATACCAGGGTTTGACCGGCGTCCGTGACTTGAGCGAAAGTCAACACGTCGGTATTGGACAAATCGGTGGCGCCCGGCCTCTGGTTGAATCCTCGGGAAGTGTTTCCCCGATAAGTGGGGAGAAAAATTTTGGCGGCGGAAAGACCATTGGGAAAAACCGCCTGCTGGTAATCCCATATGCCCGGATCCTGTTCCTGGTAGGCTCCTCCGGAAGAGGCGAGCAGCACGGAGGACTCGAAGGGAAGCGAGGCGATGATGGAATCCGCGGCAATCTCCCGGGGATTGAGGGTCAACTGGGAAATCCGGAAAGGACCATCCACCCTCAGTCCCAGGGTATCGGTCAAGACCGGCCGCAAATAGGTAGGGTAACCGTTTTTGGTCAAGGGAGGGCCGTCGGCCGTGATTTGGATCAAGCGGGGTATCGGCGAGGCTGGAAAATGAAAGGTTACGGTATCGTTTTGCACGGGATGGGCATAAAGAGTTTGGCCGGGCATGACGTTATAAAACGGGCTTCTTCGGTCCGGTCCGTTGGCATACCCTTGGAATTCCAGGCTCTCGTCCTCCCAGTCCCATAGTTCCTCCGCGGTTTGAAATGACGCATGAATAACATTGGTCAAGGGAGCGAATCGAGTCGGGTTGGATGGATCGAAATCATCCCATTCGGGAAAGCGAAGGTTGCCGGTAGTCACCTGATTGGCTAAAGGAGTAAAGCTTCCAAAATAAAGAGGGTACCGAGCTTCGCCAGCAGCAACGATAGGTGGGTGAGCGAACAGATTGTGGTTTACAATAAAATCACCTGTTCCTTCTCCATGTATCCTTATGCGCGTGCGGTTGATGGTATTGTTACGGAAGGACACATTGACTTTACCCGCCAAGCTTATGAAACCGGGAAAGTGGATATTATTGTTGTGAAGGAAGGTATGATCACCGGCTAAGCGGATTAATGTGTCGGAAACCGAAGAGGCGGCAACAAAGAAATTACGTTTAATACTTATGCTACGTTCCGTCCCCCTGCGCGCCTCCCAAGTCACAATTGGCGAGTCAAAGGAATTTCCGAAGACATGGCAATCCTCTATCACCAAATTGGCATTGCTGCCCCGATACAGAGATGCTCCCAATGGAAAACCGTGAATTAACATGGCTTTCGTCCCCTTCATTTCGAAAGCCAACCCTCTTACAATTATGGTACCTGAGTGATGACTAAAGGAGAATAGGGTATCGCCTACCTCGATTACCGCCGCACTTTTGCCCGCCCGCTCAAAAATTAGGGTATCCTGAGAAAGGTTTGCGGCTAAGTGGAAATTCCCAATCCCGGAATATTCAAGAAATCGAATATAATGCGTCTTGGCCACATTGTCTTCTTCGCCTAGTTGCTGTGCAATCAAGTTTAGGGTGTTGGTGGAAGAAACATACAGGGTGTCCGCAATACCCACACCCGTTACAAAAAAAGTCAGGACAATGAATTTCGTTAGAATTAGGCCAATTATCCGCAACATAATGTTTTAAAAGTTCGTCCTTCCGCCCCGCCAATGGCCAGAGCAGTTGGAAGGCGAGCATCGAAATGAATGAAACAGGTAGGCCTCTCGAAAAAATGAATTATTTCTCGCGCACCTGCAAGGCGAAATACACCTTCGAAAACCCGATGTAGCAGGGATTTATGGGATTTCTAAGGTAAATACCCTTTATAGATTGACGCCACCAGATTCCCGATTTTTTCGAAAATTTCCCTAAAATCCCCTAAAATGATGGGGTAAGAGAAAATCGTTTAAAAGGGGGGCCCTGCCAGTGGTCTTATCTGAATGAATTTTCGGACCGGTTCTAACCTCAAAAAGGAGAACCGAATGATCGAAGAAATCCTCACCCATTGCCGAAAAGGACCCGGTGGACGGCGGCTTTTGACTGCCGAACAGAAAAGACGTATCGTGGAATACTGGCAAAA
>CAYNXV010000090.1:0-5433 GCA_964401245.1 uncultured Bifidobacteriales bacterium
CCCCGCTTCCATTACCTTATCCAAAACCACCGCCACAGTTCTGCCCCGCACATCCAGTACCCGAGCCTTCACATGGGTGTGATGGGGCAATGTGAATCGGAGCATTTCATTTTTTACCAAGACCAAATCCGATAAGGCCGATTTTATGGGACTTATAAGCGAGGTACCGGCATTGAGGGTTTTAATTATGGTGCCATCCATTCCCACAGCCCAGCCCGTATGGGCGCCGGTGAAGTGGACGGAGAAGAGGTGTGCACCCGTAGGCAACGGACGTTGCGCGAACCAGGCATCTTGCGCCTGGCCCATGGTGGCGATGAAAAGAATGACTAAGTATACATGGCTTGTGATTTTCATGGTTTCCCCTCAGAACGTGCCAGGAATTGACCCTGCCCGGAAAAAACGGACCCCAGTTAAGCCTGTTTTTGTTGATAAAATAACTCCATTTGGCGTGAAGTCCACCCCTTATCGACGAAGTTTCCCGTAACAGTTGTAATAGATTTCGACCTTGATGCGGATATTTGTACACTTGTGACTAAATCACGGGATTTTATTGGTCTTTTCGTTTTTATGTTCACATTCCAGATGCGTGATCGGCGAGAACGTGAGCGGAGTGGGGCTTATGTCCAGCGGGAGCGAACACCCGCAACCCGCCTTCATGGCGGTTGTTGAATGCACCTCTCAATTGATTTGGAATTAGAAGAAAATTTAAGAACCGCAACGACCAGAAAAATGCTCGCTGAAAGAATTTGAATTGGGCCTAATGGTAGCTTGTTTGAAATCATCCTTCCCAAAGTAGTCCCGACTACAACATGATTAAATGACTGAAGCTGACCAGAAAGAGCTATTGTGGTTACAATAGCTCTGTCACCCATCCCCGCCAAGGCGACCCCACCAGTAGAGATAAAGAAATCCTGCATTGTTAGATTCCGGGCAGTTCGTTAAGCCAATGGACAAATGGAACTTTTCGCATTTATTGAGCGAAGGATACGTTCTTTCCAAAATCCTTTTTAAGGTACACTCGATCGATTTTCCGTGGGGCGCCGGTCCGCAGCGATGCTAAGAGTGCCTAATAGAATGGGGTTTCGTAGCCGAGCGTAGTAGAACCCCATTCTGATAGGCACTGCCAACTAACTCGTACGAATTCTATTTCCCGTAATTAACATAAATGTTAACTTTGCGGAATAGAATTTCGCAAGCGCCTTTGGCAAGGTCTATGGCCCCACTCAGCCAAGCGAAGCGCTTGGTCTCCCTGTCAAGTGGAACCCCGAAAGTTAGTTTTGGAAATCCCCCGGGTCACCGGGTTCCCTACTCTAAAAGAAAAGCACGCTTTTATTCAGGGTCTATCAGCCGCAATGGGAGGTTTGGCGGCCGGTGTCTTGGCAGCAGGTGCAGCAGGTGCAGCAGGTGGCGACTTAGGAGCAGGTCCAACCGGCGCCACACCAGCACCGGACTCCGGTTTGGCCGCAGGAACAGAGGCCTCTTCCAACCGCCTGGCGGCTTCACGGGCAGCCAGAGCCACGGCCGCATCAGGATCCGAGGATAACGACTGCACCTTTTCCAAAGCCCCCGGACCACCCACTCTACCCAAGGCGCTCACCGCTTCGCGGCGGATGCGAGGATTTTCATCGCTCAAGGCAGGATAAAGCGCCCCGGCGAAGCGTGGATTCCGACTTTGCCCCATGATGAAAAAAGCCCGCATGCGCAGGGCTTCCGGTTCTTTGGGATTGAGGGAGAGCTTGGACAACCCCTCCGAAGCCGCCTTGCCCCCATCCACCAAGGACTGCGTTAGAGCCCGTACTTCCAGGGGATTAAAGGCGGAATCCGAATTTATCTTGGCCTCTATCAAAGCCAGCAGGGCGCGAACGCTGTCGAGGCCCATACCCGGCGGAGGAGGCGTCTCGGTCTTTTCCCGCGTCGAAATACTGTCGACGGCAAGACGCAGTAATGCCAAAGAATCCTCCAATATTTTCCGGTTATTATTCAGAGCCGCATATTCCCCTTCGAGAGCAGCAACGCGGTCATATATCGTCTTTCGGCCCAACTTGGGTATCCGGCCGTTGAGATGCACGACGAAACGCACGCCGGGAGAATTGTATCCTGTGCCGGTATTGCGCGAGGGTGACAGAAAAAGACCCCAGCGACCTTCCTGCCTGACCCACGACTGGAATTCGGTGAGATTCAAGGCGATGGCCAGGGTTTTTCCGAAACGCCATTCGAATCCGAATGCCTGATGAAAGTCGGCGAAACGTTCGAAAACCTCGTAGGTGACGAAGGCGCCCCCGCCCAATCCATGCTCAAGGGCTCCGTTGATACCGGCCAGGCTTTTGTTGGTATGGTTCCAAACCGAAAGTCCCAGGTGCAACCGGGTAGCGCCGGCCAGATGTTTGCCCAGGGTGAAATAGGTTTCGCCCCGCAATTTCCGCATCAACCCTCGATCCTCCAAACCGTAAAGGCGGCCTTCCTGACTGGAAAAGAGGTTGCGGGCACCGAAAACTATGGATGGCCAGTAAATGTCTTCGTGCAACAGCAAGGCTTTGAACGACATCGAAAAGGCGTTCCCGTATTGGAAGCCGACTTCGGCCCGGTTTTCGATGCCGAAAAGCAGCTCGGAAGAGTAAGGCAGATGCCATTGCGCAACCGTATCCTTTTCGCTGCTGTCTGCACCCACGGTTATCATTTCGGTATTGAAATATTGCATGCGGGCGGCCAATTGCACCAGGCCATGCGAGAGGATTTCGGAAGCTGGTATGGCGAACGTACCCGTCATCGACTGCACGGGCGCAACCGTGACGGGAGCCTGCGCCGCCGTAAGGCTGGACGTCATCGACAAAATGAGAAAGGGAGTCGATAGAAAATGGGAAAGGAACCGGAGCCTGGTTACGCTCCTTTGGGTGTGAAGTATGTCATTCCGACGACGTTGGCGCATGCAATTGTTGGACTTCGGATTCTTCGAGGGAACGATACCGTCCCTCCGGCAACCCCTGTAAACGGATTCCCGCGAATTCGATCCGTTGTAAGTCTACAACCCTGCGACCCACCGCTTCCAGCATTCTGCGAATTTCCCGTTTTTTTCCTTCCCGAAGCCAGATTTCCAATTGGTTACCTTCGGAAACCACGCGCGAAGGTCGGGCCATTTCGTCGGGGCCAATCAAAACCCCTTTCCGCAATTTTTCCAACTCGTCGGGCAAAAGGCCCTTGTCCACTTTCACCCGATAATATTTTTCACGGCCATAACGGGGATGGAGAAGGCGATTGGTAAGTTCCCCATCGTCGGTCAAAAGCAACACTCCCCTACTGCCGAAATCGAGCCGTCCCACATAATGCAGGGTTCCGAACTCCTCGGGAAGCAAATCATATATGAGGGGGCGATCCCAGGGGTCCTGTTTGGAGCACAGATACCCCGCGGGTTTGTTGAGGAGAATATACCTGTGACCGGTAGGCGGCTGCGCCGGGACCCCATCCACGGTCACCTTATCGCCCTCCGCCACGCGGCGGCCCAAATCGGTAACCACTTCGCCGTTCAACGCCACCCGGCCCGCCGCCACCAGGGCTTCCACCGAGCGTCGGCTACCCAACCCCGAATGGGCGAGAAAACGGTTCAGGCGCATTCCGGACGGTTCTTCGGATTTTTCGGGCGGGATAGTCATCAGTCCTTGAGCCCCAGTCGGGATGCCATGAGCTTTCGCATATCGCCGGGCTTCAACAGGAATTCCCGGGCGATTTGAATGGCATCTTCGATAACGGCCGGTTCATAGGTTTTCGCCCAATCCGCGACCAGGGGACCCGTTTCGGATCCGACCTGGATTTCCTTCCGGATTTCCTCGGCCATTCCCAGAGCCAGACGCATGCCCAGGCCAACGCGGATTTTTTCCACGTCTTCGGTTTTCTCCAACAACCCTTCTATGCGGGCGATGGATGTGGATATCTCTTCGGGATGCAGCGGGGTTTGCGATTCGGTTTCCATCAGACCTCCTTGGCCTCGGGTTTTCGCGAACCTTCGGCGAATTCCAATTTGCTTATCCTTTCGGCGCGCAACGATTCCGGCTCCACAGCCAGCAATGCGGCGAAGGCGGCATAAGGACTTATGGTGGAACCGCTTTCCCCGGTTCGCAGCTTCATCACAATCCCTTCTTCCTCCAGGCGCAAATCAAGTACTTCCCCGCGTATGTCGGTCTGTTTATTCCGATGCTCCACCACCAGATCCAAGGCTCCCGCCTCGTAATCGGCTACCGTTTTTTGGAGTTCCGCATAGTTCCTATCTCCCGTATCCAGCCGATAGGAAACCGATTCGATACGCGGCATGCGTCCGGTACGGGCGCGGGTAAGCGACAGGGCTTCCATGCCTTCGGGCAGCATGGGGGAAAGCAATTCGCATAAGCTCCGGGAATCGCCCGGCAATTCCTGGGCGAATTCGACGACCAGAAGTTCGCGCTCGGATTGCAATCCCAGAGGTAAGGCGCCGGTATTTTTGAGAATCGCGCGCGGATTGAAACCCGATGAATAATTGAGAGGGAAATTCAACCGGCGAAAGGCCCGCTCGAAAATATCCAGTGTATTCTGATGGGCGATGAAGCGCGCCAGCCCGATTTTACTGTAGATGAGGTGATAAGCGTGAGGCGAAGTTTCGCGCCGCCTGCTCGCAGCCAATTCCTTTACCTCCTCGGGGGTTCGACTGGGGGCCTTGTATTTGACCGGCTCCGACGCCAGCTTGGTATCCTCGCCGATGCCCGGTATGCCGCATTTCTGGCAATCGCCCCATTTGCAATCGGGAACGGGCCCCGATTCCTTGAACATTTTTCCGTATTCGAGTTTGAGATAACCCTTGTTCACGCCCGCATGGATGAAATCCCAGGGGAATACCTCCGTAAGTTCCCGCTGGCGGAAAATACGCTCCTGCGGATACCCGGCCTCTTCCCAAATGGCTTGCCAGCCTTCATAGCTGAAATGCTCCGAAAACGATTCAAAAACCATGCCTCGTTGGTAGGCCTTGTAAATCAGGGTCGCCAGGGAACGGTCGCCTCGGGAATAGAAGGCCTCGACATGGGAGATCCCGTAATCCGCCCAGGTAATTCTCACGTTACGATCGCCGCGGAAGGCCTCGCGCACGAAACGGATATGCTCCATCGCCGTGTCCTTGTCCATGAAAGGCACCCATTGCATGGGTGTGAACGGCTTGGGAACCATGATGCCGATGCTGGCGTGCACGGTATTGCGCTTGCCATGCTTCATGGCGATATCGCGCAGGTTGGCGATGAGCCCGCAGAAGGCGCGCATATCATCCAGGTTCTCGGTGGGAAGGCCCACCATGGTATACAGCTTGACGTTATGGAAGCCGCTGGAGAACACGCTTTCGGCGGCCTCGTACATATCCTTGTCGCTGATGGTCTTGTTGATGAGCTTGCGCAACCGCTCGGAACCCGTCTCCGGGGCGAA
>CAYNXV010000090.1:5533-14175 GCA_964401245.1 uncultured Bifidobacteriales bacterium
TATCCCGCCTGGCAGAAACGGCAACCTTGCGTGCAGCCGCGCATCACTTCCACCGAATAACGGTCGTGCACGAGTTTCATATGCGGCACGAGGTTTTTGACGGGATAATCGTCGCGGTTCAATACCTCCACCCAGGTGCGCTGAATACTTTTGGCCCGTAAATAGGGGCCTTGCGAACCGTCCACTTGGGGCACGGTTTCCCCGCCCGGGCTTTGGGTGACCGACAGCAGGGCGGGAACATAAACGCCTTTCAGCAAAGCGAGATCCGCCAAAATCTCCGCCTTGGACTTTTTCTCCCGACGACCTTTGCCTATCGCCCTTAAAATCGTCGGGGCCAGGACTTCTCCGTCCCCGATAACGAACAGATCGAAAAACTCCGCCACCGGTTCGGGGTTGGCCATGCACGGACCACCACCGATTATGAATGGATCCGTTTCTGATCGATCCCGCGTAAATGCCTTTACCTCGCCCAACTCAAGGAGAAACGGCACGTTGGTATAATTCAATTCGGTTTGCAGCGAGATGCCCACCGCTTCGAAATCCTTCAAGGCGCGATACGACTCCAGCGAATACAAGGGTATGCCTTCGCGGCGCAGAAGTTCGGCCATGTCGGGCATGGGCGCGAATGCCCTCTCGGCGCTAAGGTCGGATTGTTTGTTGAGAATGTGATAGAGGACCTTGGTGCCGTTATGCGACATGCCCAACTCATAGGCGTCGGGAAAAAGCAGGAGCATGGATGCATCCACCGTTGCCGGCTCCTTCACCACCTGATTGCTTTCCCCCCCGATATACCTTCCGGGGTTTCGCACCAGGTGCAGGATTTTCTCCAAACGCTCTTTAATCTGCTCGTTGCGCATCCGCTTCGCCTCTATTTTTCCGGGTTGCCGCACGGAATTCGTCCGGCTGGGGTGAAAAGCTAATATACAGGCCCCCAATCCGCGAAATCCAATTTTGCTACTATTAGCTGCGATGGTCAAAAAACCAAACAAAACCCTGGTTCTGGACCGCGAGACCTGCATTTCCTGCGCCGGCTGCGTGGGAACCTGCCCCGATCTCGCCCTGGATATGTTCGGCGTCGATTTGCAGGTATTCCAGGACAAATGCACCTATTGCACCATATGCGTACGGTTCTGCCCCGTGGGAGCGCTTTCGATTGAAAAATCGAAAGTATGACGTCGTCATAATCGGCGCCGGACCGTCCGGCAGCCTCTGTGCGCGCAATCTCGCCGCCCAAGGCTATTCCGTGCTTTTGGCGGAAAAAAGGCCGGTGGTGGGAAGCCCTGTTCGTTGCGGCGAAGCCACTGGACGACGTTCCCGCCTGGCGCAATTCGTTCCAGTCAACGAAGACTATATCGAAACCGATTTGGAAGGCGTCATTCTGCATGGCCCCGGCGGAATAACCGTCCGGCATGACCAGGGCGATATAGGCCTCATGCTCGACCGCAAGCTGTTCGATCAGGATCTGGCCCGGCAAGCGCAAGCGGCGGGTGCGGAGCTCAGCCTGGAAACGCGCATCACCGACGTGAAACCGGTGGTCGGCGATACGCGCAAGGTGAGCGCCATGATTCGCGAATCCGAAGCAGTGGAGTTGGAGGCGTCGCTGGTGGTGGGTGCCGACGGCGCGGAAGCCTTGGCCGGTCGTTGGGTGGGCCTCAAAACCCGCCAATTGCCGCCTCATGTCTGCTCCGCCATCGAGTTCCGCGTGAAGGCCGAAGACGCCAATCCCCGCCATCTCACGTTCTGGCACGGGCACGACGCCATCAATAAGGGCTATATCTGGGTTTTTCCCAAGGTCAAATCCGGCGTGGTGAATCTCGGCGCCGGCATCCTTACTCCCAAACTCGGCGCGCAGAACATGCACGACTTGACCATGGAATACAAGCGCAAGCTTTACCCCGATGCGGAAATCACGGAGATACACGGTGGAGCAGTTCCCGTAAGCGGCAGCCTGGCCGAATACGTGGCCGATCGCTTTCTCCTTGTGGGAGACGCCGCCCATCATACCAATCCGCTCACGGGCGGAGGCATCATGTCGGGGATCGTATCGTCCGACATCGCCTCCAAATGGATTGACAAGGCTTTTAAAGCCGGCCGTATGGACGCTGCCTATCTGGCCCAATATCGGAAAGATTGCTGGAAACAATTCGTAGCCAACCATGAAAAGCAATTGCGAATCCGAAACTTCGTCATGGGACTCGACCGCAAGTCCCAGATCGGTTTCTATTCCGCTTTCAAAGGCATGGTGGATGCGAAGCTCTCCACTAGTTCCAAAATCGCGGGATATGCGCGCCTGGCGAGTCTGGCTTTGCGTAACTGGAAGGTTACGAGGATGGCCTTCTTTCCTCCGAAGTGACGCGCACGTACTCGGGTGGGAGAATATTTCTCAGTGCCTGGAACGGAGGCGGAAACTCCTCATGCACCTTCAGTCTTTCGCAGGCGCCCGACTCCCGATGGCAAATCACTTCGCAACCAGCTCTTAATCCCTCAATGATGACCCTTCCGAAAGGCTCGGGTTCGCGGGTGCAATGGAGAAGCAAGTCGGTTCCCGCCAACAATTCCTTCACCGACGGCGCGGTTATCCCGTTTCCCGCATTTCCCCAAAACCGGACCCTCTCCTTGAGGCCCAACTCTCCTGCCAATCGGTGCAACGACTCCCGGTAGCGGCCATAGATTTTTTGCGGATAGATTACGTCCCCCACCATCCAAAAATCCGCGTCGATACCGGCGTCCAGCGCGCGGCGGGCGGTTTGGAGAAAAAGGTCCTGTCCTTTATACGGCGCGAAAAAAGCCAGGTGGGCCACCACTAGACGTGACCCGGTTCGAAGCCTTGGGAGAGGTATGAAATCCACCCGGGGATAAACCACCTGTGCCCCGGGGTAGTCCCTGCCCACCGCCCGGCTATTCACCCGGATACGGGTGCCGAAGCGGATTGCCGCCGACGCCAACATCCTGCGCAAAGGAAGCGGGCGGATAAAGTCACGGATATCCAAAATCAGTCGCGCGCCCAACCAGGGCATGAGGAACAGAAACAGCGCATGGCTGCGCATACCGTGGGAAACGATAACCTTATGGCCCCGACAGTGGAGGGCCAACCGTGCTACGCTCCCTAAAGCGGCCGGCAAGGCTATCGGCATGAAGGGTAACCTTAGTACCAACCCGAAGCGCGATGTGCGTTGTGAAAACCAATCCATCGTGGAGTTTCGCCGCAACCGGCTATACGTCCATCCCCTATCCCTCACTGCTTGGGATAGCGGGCCTTCCGCGGGAATCAGAAAGTGGGGAGGAGATTCGGAGGCGGTATTATCGAGTTCTTCGAGCAGGCTCAACTCCCCGCCGCCCAACTGCGCCTGCGAGCATACCACCAGGCTTCCCGATGCGCGGGAAAACCGCGCCGGGGTCAATGCAGGCCGGCCTTCCGGATATCCCGGCCTGATTTGACGTCCACGCCCGCTTGCCAGGTATGGTTAATCCGCAGCAACCATAATCGTTCTTCCTCGTTCACTTCGTCAAGGCTCCTGTCGGCGTACATATCCTCCAGTTTCCGCATAATGTCTCGTCCCAGTGAAGTGGTACCCAACAACATGTAGAGAACGATGCAGAAATAATAGGTCTTCACCAGGAGGAGACGCGAAAGATTCTTGTCTTTGAGCTGGTTTTCGCAGCTCATCAAGGCCTGCCGGTAATACTTCTCGCCCCGTGGGTGGTGCAGCGAAGCCAGCACCGTGCTGTATTGCCCGGCCTGAACGTAGGCACCCGGTTTGCCTGCAAGCACCAGGCCGTTGCAGCATTTTTCCGCCAGAATCAGCGAGCTGACCACCGCATCTTTGTTCCGGTCCGGGGTATCGAAACGGGGATCCAGATCGATGGCCTCGGGTACCATTTTTTTCCGCTGGCTAAGGGCCCGCGCCATGATTTTCTTCGAATCCTCGCTGTAGGGATAAACGGCTCCTTCGCGCTCCCCGAAATCCTCGGGATCCGCTGAAGCGAAAAAGCAATAGGGGCAGACAGTCACCCAGGTTTTCAGAAAGTCCCATTCCTTGAAACCGGCGCCGCTGGTGAATACGGGATAGGGCCCCGCTGTCCAATCCTCGGTATAGGCGCCCGGAATCGGGGTGAACAGGGTAACTTTGGTGTAACTGCAAATGTAGCAGAAACGGTTGACCGAACGGAACGGGTATTTCAGCCCCGATTCCTTGTCCACCCACTCGCGGCCTCCGGAATCCTTTTTTCCCCGATTGATGGCCTGGCCCACCATCTCCAACAATTTTCCGTAATTGACCGGTTTGGACAGGAGGAACTCCACATCCAGGGATTTCAACTCGACCTGAACCTCTTCCAGGGGACGGGCGGTCACCACCACTACGGGTGTTTTATCCCCGCGCTCGCGCATATGGCGAAGCACCTCCATGCCGTCCATGCGGGGCATCAGGAGATCGAGCACGATGCAACCGAATTTTTCGGACGAATGGAGCAGTTTTACGGCAGATTCCCCGTCGGGGGCCGTCTTCACGTCGAATTGGGAGGAAAGTTTCAGCGCCATGACCTGGGCGAGGATCTGCGAATCCTCCGCCAGCAGAATTCGCGGCTTGGTATTGGAATTGGATGCCATGGAACCCCGGATACGCGCTCAAAGCGATGCCGCTGACGCTTATTGGGTATTATATTCCAAGATGGATGGAAATTCCAAGGATTCATGTACTTGTGTCCGAAAAAGATTCCCCTCCGAAAAGGAAAAATCGTCGATTTTCCGGCTCCGATTATCGGATGATTGGCTTTATGCCGGAGTGGACAAAACCATTTCGGAAACTATGGAATACCGGTGGAAACTGAATTAGAATTAGAGCGGCGCAAAACAGGTATGTTCTTTCTTGGATTCAACGGAACGCGGCACCCCCTGAAATCGGGGATGAACATCATCGGCCGCGATCAAACCTGCGATGTCCTCGTCCCCGATCCGCATATTTCGCGCAAACACGCCTCCATCGACGTGGTGGGAGACGGCACCATCACCGCCATCGATTTGGGCTCGACAAATGGAATGATGGTCAACGGAGAGAGGGTGCCCAGCGCCATCCTTCATCCCGGGCAAAGCTTTATCCTGGGAAAGACCGAGTTTACTCTGGAAGGTTGATTCTCTCCGTCCCTGTCGAATTCACTCCCCCGCTTGCCCGCTCCGCCCCAAAGCTTCCGCGAAAAAAACGATCTTGCGTCCAAGCACCCGGGCAAAAATCAAGGTTCCTTCCGCTTCTCCGCTGGGACGCAATTTCAACCGCACCTCCTCCGGAGTCAGATTCCATCCCCGCTTTTTGATTTCCAGCCGACCTACGTTTTCCCTGCGCAGGTGCAGCTGAATTTCTTTCCAATTGGCTCCGAAGGATTTCAATAGGCGATAGCCTTTCAGCAGGGGATGGTCGAGGCGATGATTTCCCGATAGATAGGCCAAGGTGGAATCGATGGGCCATAGACCGCATTGTTCGGCCAACACTCCGAAAAGGTGGGAGCGTACCACCGCCTTCACAGGCTCATAGAGGTATTCGCCGGGTTCGCGCGGCTCTCCAAAGCTGTCAGCCAGGGAATCCCTGTACGCTTCCACGCTGGTGCCGCCGGGCAGCTCGGTGGCGCGGACCTTGCCCGGGGAACCCAAATCCCCCGTCCACACGCATAGCTCCAGACACTGGTCCTTCCACCCCAAATACTCGCATTCCGCATCCTCCAGAAAATCCGGAACCTGAGCTCCCGGTGGTAGCTTGAGGATCATGTGTTTATACCGTTTTAAGAGCTTTTCCACCTCGGACCAGCCGGGCGAAAGGTCGTTTTCGTCCCATCCAGGCCGCCCCCGACCAGAGCGCCGGGCCGGATCAAGCAGCGCCGCATCGGCCCTGACGGGGCTGGCAACCACATCCCCGAGAACTGCGGCGGATTTATTCCGCCATATGCGGGAATTATGGAGATAGGCAAGGCAGGGGGCCGCCTCCCAATCCACCCCTACCACCTGTACCTGCTCGGGTGCGTGCCAGGAATCTCCTCCCAATCCGCAGCACAAATCGGCCAGTGTGCGCAGTCCGGAGGGAAGGCGAGACATCTTGTAGCGGGCCAAGGCCTCGGGAGTCAATTGTTCCAACCCCAAAGCCGTGAATATCAATTCTCCCGCGCGCGAGGTTTTACGCTCCGCCTTGCTACGCAGCAGTCTTTGTTCAAGCAGCGCCTGCCTCTGTTCGGCCCGCAATCCCCTTTGCGACAACCATTGCGACAACGCCAAGTCGTCGCGCGAATCCGACATGATCTCGCCCAGAAGTTCGCGGGTCTCCGGACGGAGTAAATATGTTATTTTTTCCCCTGTATTCATGGGCTGAAAATGCAGTCACCTTCAATTGAGGGGTTGGGAGTTTTCATGGTGGTAGGAGTGGGTACCGATATAACCGCCGTGGAAAGGATAAAAAAATTGGAGTCGGAGACCATTGCCCGTCTGCTCACTCCGCGGGAAATCGAATATTGCCTGCGCTTCAATCCGCCCCATGAACGCATCGCCGGCCGCTTTGCCGCCAAGGAGGCCATACTCAAGGCTTTGGGTACGGGTTGGAGCCGGGGATTATCATGGCAGCATATTGAAATCCTTCCCGACCCGGAGGGAGCCCCCCAAGTTCAACTGACGGAGGAGGCCTCGAAACGCATGCTCCAACTGGGCGCCGCCACCTGCCTCGTCTCCATTTCCCACGAACGCGAATACGCCGTCGCCTTCGCATTGCTCCAATAATCAATGGCTTAGGGCTCCAAGCCCACCGACTTCCGGGGCTGATTCGAAGGCTGCGACAACCGTTCATTCACGCCTGATTTACCCGCAAGTGCTGAAATATCCCTCCGAAAAGGCCCATTTCACGGCCAGAAATGTCTTGACACCCTTTGGGGTAATCGATATCCTTAAAAAAGAAAGGGAGTCGGAATTTGTTATTTTCAGGATATGACCAGCCAGGAGGATTCCCATGAAACCCCTAAACGTAAAATGCCCCCATTGCAAGGAAGTCAGCGAATTGTTCCTGGGTTCGGAAGCCTATATGATAGTGCTCAACTGCCCGTCTTGCGGTGCGGCTCTCATGTACTATTACGGGAAGACCTTCGAGATCGATGAGAACGAAGTCGAGAAGATTCAAGGTAACCTGCAAATGACAACCGTGCAGGGGATTCTCAAGAATATCAATTCCAGGGAAACCTCCAAGAACCACACTTCCTTCATGGTCAAACCCGCCGAGCAGCGGGCGACTCACAAGGCGGGAGCGCCGGTTCGCGAACGGTATTTCGAATCCGACGATATCACCAACCTGAAAATCGATTTGGCCTTGATCAAGGACGTGAACGAATTCATCAAGGGTATCTGAACGCCTTCAAGTCCGGATAAAAGGCTTAGACCGGGAGAGCCCGCCTGCCAAGGCGGGCTCTTTTCATTCCACCCATTTTAGTCCACCCTTTTAATCCACCAAATGGCAGGCGGCCCGCGAACCGCCTGCGAAATTCCGAAGCTCAGGCACCGCCTGCTCGCAACGGATATCCTTGGTTTCCCGGTAAAGTGGGCACCGGTTCCTGAAAGCGCAGCCTTGGCGCAGGCGCTCCGGCTCCGCGTCGGGATAGGTAGCCAACAGGGCCTGGTGGATTTCCTGGGCGGGCCCGGGCACGGATGCGAGTAACAGCCGCGAATAAGGGTGACGCACGCCTTCGGCATGGAAGTGTTCGGCGTCGGCCTCCTCCACCAGGCGTCCCATGTACATCACCCCGATTCGCGAGGCCAGCAATTTGACCATGGCCAGGTTATGCGAGATGAAGAGATAGCTCATTCCCAAAGTGCGCTGGAATTCGCTGAGCAAGGCCAGGATTTGGGATTGGATGGCGAGATCGAGGCTGGCCACCGGTTCGTCGCAAACCAACACCGACGGTCTGGTGGAAATGGCCCGCGCTATGCAAACCCGTTGTTTCTCACCCGAACTCAAATGGCTGGGATACCTTTCCAGATAGGACTCATCCAAACGGACTTGCCGGAGGGATTCCAGAATGCGCTCTCGCCTCTCTCCGGTTTTCATGCCGTCGCGGACCAATCCCTCATCCAGAATCTGCCCAATGGTCATGCCCGAATTCAGAACCGCCTCAGGGTGCTGGAAGAGCATGCGTAATCTCCGCCGCATTTCGCGCGTTTCCTTGGCATTGGCCCGGAGTAAATCCCGGTTCTCGAACCAGACCTCGCCTCCATCGGGGCGTTGCAATGCCATCATGGCCAAGGCCAAAGTGGTTTTGCCCGAACCGCTCTCCCCCACCAATCCGTAAGTACGGCCGGCAGGAAGGTCCAGGGAGGTGTCCGCAACGGCCAGAAAGGGGTCTCCCCCGCCGCCGAATCGCTTGCGAATCGACACGGCACGAAGCGTAGCTCCATTCCCGTCCGGGGATTCCTTTTTCTCTGAAGTCGAATTCGACTCCACGGCCGGAAGGCGCAATTCCTTGGATTGATCTGGGAAATGGCAGCGCCCGGCGCCGCGGGAAACAGCCGCATTCGCAAACTCAATATCCGAACCGGCTTGCAAATCGGGCTTCTGCTTTTCGCATTGCGCCTTACCCTCGGCATCCAGACTCCGGGAATAAATGGCGCACATGCCTCGGTA
>CAYNXV010000091.1:0-14168 GCA_964401245.1 uncultured Bifidobacteriales bacterium
AAAGGTTCTGGGGACATGGGAGCCGGATTCATTTCACTTCGAAGCATCCATCCCTCTGCCCCACCCCCTTCTCTATGCACGGGCGGAGGCCTGGACCACCACCCGAAAGCTGGCTTTGACGGCGGCGGTTTACCCCTCTTAGCTAATAATCCAATCCCGATCGACGGACATGAGTCAGAGGCTTGTCATGAGGGGACAATACCTGCGAGGCTTCCACCACAGCGACAATCAGCTCATGATCGCCGGGGTTGATGGAAGAGACCTTTTTGCATTCCATAACAGCGAGGGCGTCTTTCAAAATCACATTGTCCCTTTCACTGCGAAAGTGTTCCAAATCGGCAAAAGGGGTGTTTGCCGGGTCATAACCTTTCCAAAAAGGCTTCATCAAACCATTGTTCTGCTGGCCGACCACATGGATGCAAAACCGGCCATGCTCCTGGATATAGTCGTAACAGGGTCTGCCCGGTTTTATGGCCATGGTAATCAATAGCGGTTTGAAGGATACCTGTTGTATCCAGGAGCCCAAATAGCCGTCGATTTCGTCTCCTCGGGTCGAGGTTATGATGAAAAGCCCCGAGGGTATTTTGCCTATTGCCGCCGTATCCATTTCCTGCTCGCTCATTTTATCTCCCACCCGGTTTTGGCATTCAATCTATTAAGGTTTTAGCCGAAATGCGGCGAATTATTATTAGATTTGTTCTTCCAAATTTCGCGAAACCAAGGCCGAAAAGGGAGCCGTTCCGACCATGAGTCCTTTAGCCACAAAGCTGGACGCATACGGATGGATTTCCCCGGCTTATTTCGCATGCAACCCATACGGAGAATAATGGAAGGCGTCAAAAAGAAATCCGCTCTCCTTTCCAAGGAGAAGATGCTGGCCGCGCTGGAGAAGATGATTCTCATCCGCGCCTTCGAAGAAGCCAGTATCAAAGCCAATCAGCAAAAGAAAATTGCCGGCTTCCTGCACACCTATATCGGCCAGGAGGCCATTGCAGTAGGCGTGCTCGATCACAAGCTTCCACAGGACTCCGCGGTAACCACCTATCGCTGCCACGGGATCGGATTGACCCTGGGAATGCGGCCCCACGAGGGAATGGCCGAGCTTTTCGGAAGGGTGACCGGATGCGCCCGCGGTAAGGGCGGATCCATGCACTTCTTCTCAAAGGAGCATAATTTCCTGGGCGGACACGGAATTGTAGGCGGCCAATTCGGCATCGGTATCGGCGCTGCCTTCAAATCGAACTATGACGAGGACAATGCGGTCAGCTTCACCTTCTTCGGTGACGGCGCGGTTCCCCAAGGTACCTTCCACGAAACCATGAACCTGGCCGCCCTTTGGGACCTTCCGGTGGTGTTCATCTGCGAAGACAACCAATACGGCATGGGCACCGCCAACAATCGGGCCATAGCCAACACCGACATCGCTTCCAAGGCCGATGCATACGGCATAAAAGGCTATACCATAAACGGCATGGATTTTTTCGAAGTTCATTCGAAAATGAAAGACATCGTGGCCGACGTGCGCGCCACCCGCCGTCCTGTTCTCATTCACATGAAAACCTACCGCTATTTCGGACATTCCGTTTCGGATGCCGGACTTTACCGCAGTAAAGAAGAAGTCGAAGCCTATCGCCAAAAAGATCCCATCGTGCATGTCAGCCGGGAAATGATCGAAAACAATATGCTTACCGAAGACGGACTCAAGGATTTACAGAAAAAGGTTAAGGCCTATGTGCAGGAGGCTGTGGAGTTCGCGGATGAAAGTCCCGAACCGCCGCTGGAGGAATTGACCCAACACGTTTATTTCGACGAGGTGGGTGAATAATGGCCGTCATCGAAATGCGCGAGGCGCTGAACCAGGCGCTCAGAGAAGAAATGAACCGGGACGAAAAAGTCTTCGTCCTAGGCGAAGAAGTCGCCGAATACAACGGCGCTTACAAAGTGACCAAGGGTTTGCTGGATGCCTTCGGACCCAAACGGGTTATTGATACGCCTATATCCGAAGCGGGATTTTCCGGCCTGGCCGTGGGGGCCGCCATGATGGGATTGCGTCCCGTGGTCGAGTTCATGAGCTTCAACTTTTCGCTGGTGGCGATGGATCAAATCGTCTCGAATGCCTGCAAGATGTATTACATGTCCGGCGGCCTTTACAATGTTCCCATTGTCTTCCGCGGTCCCAACGGCGCCGGACCCCGGGTGTCATCTCAGCATTCTCATAACATGGAATCCATTTTCGCCCAATTCCCCGGCATGCATGTCATGAGCCCTTCGGGAGCCTATGACGCCAAGGGCATGCTCAAGGCCGCCATTCGCTGCAACGACCCGGTCATCTTCCTGGAAAATGAGCTGAACTATAGCCAGAAGGAAGAGGTTCCCGAGCAGGACTATGTGATTCCCATCGGAAAAGGCGATATCAAAAAACCCGGCTCCGACGTCACCATCATTGCCTGGTCCCGGATGATTGGCTTGGCCCGTAAGGCCGCCGAGGAATTATCCAAGCAGGAAATCGACGCGGAAATCATCGATCCCCGGACCTTGAAGCCTTTGGACATGGCCTTGATTGCCGAATCCGTGAAAAAAACCAATCGCGTGGTAATTGTCGAAGAAGGTCATGTATATGCGGGCGCCGGCGCCCAAATCGCCTTCGACATCTATTCCAACCTTTTCGATTATCTCGATAGCCCCATTATCCGTGTCACCCAAAGTGAAAACCCGATGCCCTATGCCGCCAATCTGGAGGCGGCCACTTTGCCCTCGGTGGGGAAAATCATCCAGGCGGTGGAACAAGTCACGTACAGGGCTTGATTAACTTTTTTACGTAAGTTATTGAAATAAACGGAGAAGCAGATGCCCACAAGTGTTTTGATGCCCAGTCTCAGCCCAACCATGGAAGAAGGTGTGCTGGCAAAATGGCTGGTCAAGGAAGGGGATCAGGTCAAACCCGGAACCCTTCTTTGCAGTGTGGAAACGGATAAGACCACCGTTGATTACGAAAGTTTCGACGAAGGGTATGTGCGTAAAATCGTGATTCCTGACGGCACCAAAGCCAAGGTGAACCAACTTATCGCCGTATTGGCCGACGAAAAAGACGAGGATATCGGCTCATTTCTGGAAAAAGCTCAGCAAAAGGACCAGGCATTGCTGGGAGGCGGCGCTGCCGGTGCAGCCAAAAGCGAAGCCAAGCCATCCCAGAGTGCGCCCAAAACCGAAACCGCCCAGGCGCAAAGCTCAATGGGCGCGAAAAGCTCACCCCGCGAGAATACCGCTTTGGCCGGCACTCAGAATGTTTCCGGTGGCATGAGCGCTCCCGCCCAGCCTCGGCAAAACGGTGATTCCCGCCTGCGCGTCTCCCCTCTGGCCCGTAAAATGGCGGAGGATAAAGGCATTCCCCTGGAAGAGATTCAAGGCAGCGGTCCTATGGGTCGTGTGGTCAAAAAGGATGTGGAATCCTATCGACCGGCTCCTGCGGCGAAAAATGGTTCGGCGCCATCCAAAACCGAAGCGCCCCGGCAGCCCTTGTATGGCTCCTTGGCCCCCGTTGCCCCCACCAACGATATTGCTCTCTCGCAAATGCGTAAGACCATCGGCCGCCGCCTGCTCGAATCCACCCAGGGAACTCCGGTCTTCTATGTCACCATCAAGATTCTGACCGATGGACTCAACGAATTGCGCTCCCAGCTCAATAAAACCCCCGGCTATAAAATAAGCGTCAATGACTTGGTGGTCAAAGGCACGGCTTTCGCCCTGCGGCGATTTCCCCAGGTCAATTCCACCTTTCACGGGGAATATATCCGTCAACATGCCGATATCGATATTTGCATAGCGGTATCCATCGAAGGCGGCCTTATCACCCCCATCGTTCGTAACGTCGATCAAAAAGGTTTGGGAATCATCTCCCAGGAAATCAAAGCCCTGGCCGGAAAAGCCAAGCAAGGGCGGTTGGCGCCCGATGAATACCAAGGAGGCACCTTTACCGTTTCCAATCTGGGAATGTACGGAGTGGACGAATTCACCTCCATCATCAATCCGCCCCAGGCCGCCATTCTGGCGGTCAGTTCCATACAAAGCGAACTTTATAAAGAGGGAGACGACATCAAGGAACGCTCCTTCATGAAGGTAACCCTTTCCGCCGATCACCGGGTTGTCGATGGGGCCTTGGGCGCGCAATTCGTGGCGGGCCTGAAGGAAATCCTCGAAAATCCCGCTTGTCTGATGCTTTGAGAAGTCTCTGAAAGGCGAGGGAGCGGCCCTGCGGCTATAAATGCCCCGCCCTCCCCCGCCTTTCATTTTTTTTACACACCCTTTGCTTCACTGGAGAAACCGTGGCCAACGAATTCGATATCGCAATCATCGGCAGCGGCCCCGGCGGTTACGTCGCCGCCATCAAGGGTGCGCAAGCCGGGAAATCGGTAGCCTTGATTGAAAAAGCGGAACTCGGCGGTATTTGCCTCAATTGGGGCTGCATTCCCACCAAGGCCCTGCTCCGGAGCGCGGAAGTCTACGAAGACCTGAAGCATGCCGAGGAATACGGGCTTTCGGTGACGGGACTCAAGGCTAATTTTTCCAAGGTGATCGACCGTTCGCGCGAGGTTGCCAAGGTGAACAGCAGCGGCGTGCAATTCCTGATGAAGAAGAACAAGGTGACCGTTCTCAAGGGAACCGCCCAGGTACTGGCCAAAGGCCTCATCGAGCTTACCGGAGCGGACGGCAAAAAGGAATCGGTTAAAGCGGCCAATATCATCATAGCCACGGGGGCTTCTCCGCGCACCTTTCCGCAGTTTCCCATAGATGGAGAAAATCTTGTAACCTACCGTCAAGCCATGGATTTGCGCAAGCAACCTAAGAAACTCCTCATTATCGGCGCCGGCGCCATCGGTGTCGAATTCGCCTATTTCTATAACAGCCTGGGAACCGAAGTGCACCTGGTCGAATTTATGCCCCAGTTGCTGCCTCTGGAAGACGAAGAAACCTCCAAGTTACTGCTCAATTCCTTTCGCAAGCAGGGAATCCATTGCCACCTGTCCACTTCGGTCAAGGAAGCCAAGGTGAAAAAAGCCGGGGTAATCGAAGCGGTGCTCGAAGACAAGGAGAAGCGGGCGCAGAACGAAACCTTCGACAAGGTGCTGGTGGCCGTAGGCATGACGCCCAACAGCGGCGGGCTGGGCCTGGAAAAAGCGGGCGTCAAGCTCGACGAAAAGGGCTTCGTCAAGGTGAACGAATTCCAGGAAACCAATATTTCCGGTATATTCGCGATTGGCGACGTGGCCGGAAAACAGTTGCTGGCCCACAAAGCCTCCGCCGAGGCCGAAGTCGCCGTGGCCCGCATCGCCGGCAAGGCGCGGCACGGCCTCGACTATGGACAGATTCCCGGCTGTACTTATTGCCAGCCCCAAGTGGCCTCCATCGGCCTCACTGAAAAGGCTTGCCGCGAGAAGAAGCTCGACATCAAAATCGGACGCTTTCCCTTTTCGGCCAGCGGCAAGGCCCGCGCCACGGGACATACCGAGGGATTGGTCAAGCTCATTTTCGACGCCAAATACGGCGGGCTGCTCGGAGCGCATATCATCGGTCACGACGCCACGGAGATGCTGGCCGAATTGGGCGTGGCCATGAAATTGGAAACCACCTTCGAGGAAATCATGCATACGGTGCATGCGCATCCCACGCTTTCCGAAGCCGTGATGGAAGCCGCCATGGACAGCCGGGGCGAGTCAGTTCACCAATAGGCCATGATTCCTCGGGTTTACGAGGCGGGTCAGCCTTTCGATTATCCCACGGGTGAAGGCCTGCGGGAACGGGAGCGGCCGCCCGTGCGCTTCTGGATTCCACTCTCCCCTATCATCGTTCTGGGTCGCTCCCAGAATCCTTCCGAGGAAGTGAATCTGGATGCGGCCGCCCGGGACGGCATTCCCCTGTATCAGAGAATCGGTGGCGGCGGCGCGGTGGTTTTGACCTCCGGATGCCTGGCTATCGCTTTGCGGCTGCGTCGCCAACCCGGGATGGCCATACCGGATTATTTCCGACTCGGCTCCTCTCTGGTCAAGCAAGCGGTATTTTCCGTAACCGGGATGGAATTGGAAGACGAAGGACTTTCGGATTTGGCTTGGAAAGGCCGAAAGCTGGCGGGCTGCTCCTGTTATCTACCTCGCGATTATGCGCTTTACTTGGCCAGCCTGATGGTGTTGGATTGCCGGGTACCCGTGGAGAGATATTTGACTCATCCGACAAGGGAACCGGATTATCGCAATGGAAGACCCCACGGTGATTTCATGGCTTGCCTGGCGGACTTTACGGAAAGGCCCGTGGATCCGAGCGATTTCCTGTCCGCCTGTGAGGAGCAGGCGGAAAACATGCAGGAACATTTGGATTGGCCGCCCTAGCCTGTTCAGGAACGATAATCCAGCCGAATTCGATTCGCCTAATGCCCGTGCCCATCGTGGGCATGATGTCCGTCTGCCATCGCGGATGTCAAGCGCTCCGAGTCCGTCTTGAAAGGTTCAAAACGCCAATCCGAGACCATCACTTTTTCGTGATAGGAAGGATGCTGGACATAAACGTAACCGTCGAATGACCGGCTGCCCTTCAATTCAAAGGCCTTACCATCCTTCAATGTCAGGGAAATCTTGATTGCCGAAGACTCGGTCAGGTCGACCTTGGCAACGTTGGAGTCGGAATCAGTCACGAACGCGTCTATGCTGAGTTCGCTGAAACGTTGAATCATATTCCTGGCGCCTGAATCGCGAACCGTATCCTGTACCGGCTCCACCACCATCCATGTCGAATCGTTCTCCACTTCCAATTTGTAACGGTGTTCTACGGCGTTCGAATCCTTCCAGGCTACGGATAGAGTCCTAGCTTCTTTGGGATCGAAAACGAATAGTTCCCTGCTCCTCAGTTCGTCCCGGGTATAGGCGATTTCCCAAGTGAAATTTCCCGGAGTGCGATATACCTCGGGTTTATCGGGATATTTCCAATAAGTGGAATTGTAATCCGCTCCGGAGGTTTTTCCTACGGTAGCCGATGCCATTACACTTCCCTGCTTATCCCATATGGTTACGGACTTGGCTTCGGCCGAATCCACTCCGAATTCCGACAACCGCTCCTCATTCCTGGATATCACTTCGCCATCGCGCAGGGTGAAAATCCGCTGCAGTATTTTATTCACCTTCCCCGTATCGGCGGGAAAGCTGTCGGGCAGCACCACCCAACGCGAATCATCAAAAACCACGACCACGGTATCGGTACTGCGCGCCACTTTGAAATGGGCCGCTTCGGCGATGCGCGTGCTGTCGTAGGCCAAGCTGATTTCAGTGGTCCGTTTCTCGAAGCGCCGGTCTTTGAGAAAATAAACGATGCCCAGCGCCACCAATGCCACCAGGAGCAATATCAGATTCTTCTTCATGCCTCTGCCTCCATTTTCCTTCTGCGCACGACCATGAACACTCCGATGGCCACCAGTAAAACGGGAGCTGCAAGCATATTGATAAGTAATATCGGCAGCTGAAGTCCCTTTTTATCTTCCAATATGGGCACATTGGTGATTTCGCGACTGCGGATGGTGATGAGTTCGGGATCGAGGGCCAGTTGATCGAAACTGTTCAATATGAAATGGAGGTTCGATACCGAGTTCGTGTATCCCACGTAGAAATCGGTGGGAAATAAGGCATTACCGACCACCAATATGCGGGCCGGCTCCTGGGTGCTTTGTAAGACTGAGGCGGAATCAACGATGTTGTCTGGAACCAACTTGTCGGCATAAAAGGAGGAGAATCGTCCCGATTTCAATACGGCCAGGGCCTGGGATTTTTGATTGACAGGAAGGTATTCCTTCAAGTCTTTGGGCAGCAGGAAAAAGCTGCCCGACTCCTCCCAGGAGCCTTCGCTGGAAGCCACCAGGATCTCGACTTGGGAAGCGCTGTCGATTTTGGTTGAATCGATTTCGATGGAAGAGGCCCAAGGAAAACTTACCGCTCCCAGTTTGGAGGTGATATTGTTGGTAACGTTCAAATCCTCCCCTCCTGAAATCGTCCAATATGGGTAAGGCGAGGGGAAAAAGGAGTTTCCGAAGCGAACGAATTGGAAGTTCTGGTCTTCCAAAATCAGATTTTTTTTGACGGTAAGTCCGTAATGGGCCAACAAATCCTCATAATTGTTGTTGGAGGCGCTCCCATTGATACCCATACCCAGATTCACGTTGACGCCGGGAGTCAGAAACAAAACGGACTTCCCTTTCATTACGTATTGATCAAGACGGAATTTTTCCTTATCGGTGAGTCTTTGCGGCGCGGCGACCACCAAAAGGTCGATGTCGTTTCCAATGTCGGATTCCTCGGCATTGACCTTTTTAAGCTCGTACAGCTTGCCCGCCTCTTCCTTGAGCGTGGGGTAATTTTCGTCGAACCCTTTGGTTTGCTGCGCCTGGGGTCCGGGTAAATCCAGGGTAAAGCGGCTTCCTTCCTGCCCTTCCAGGATTCCGATGGTTTTGGTGCCTTCCGTCAACTTCTTCATTTTGACGATGAGGTCGTATTCGAAGGATTCGAGGTTTTGCAAAACGGGAATGACTTCCTTCTTATCGCCGTAGAGGAGGGCTAATCCGAAAAATCCCTTTTTGATTTCCATGCCCTGAGACGATTGCTCCTGGAGCTGCACTTCCTGGACACCCAGCGCAGTGGCATCCTTGCGTTTCTCTTCGGTGTCGGGATTATCGAATACGAGCGAAATCTTTCCGTCGGACTGGGCTTCGAATTCTTCCAACAGGTCCACCACATGGGTGCGGATTTGTTGGAATTGGGTGGGCAAATCCTTGGAGATCACCGCTTTGACGGTGACTATGTCGGACAGGCCAGCCAAGGTTTTCCGGGAGGCCTTACTGAGGGTGAACTGCTTGTCGGCCGTCAAATCGAGACGGTCATGCACGAAATTCTGGCTGATCAGGGCTAATACCGCCAGAACCACGACCAGCGTGATTACCGAAATATAGGCTCCCGTGCGGGTGCTGGTTTTTTTAGAGATCATCGGGTTATCTCCACTTTCTCGCTTCGATGTTCTTGACGTTAAGGTAGAGGAACAACGCCACCACCGACAGGTAGTAGATGACGTCGCGGGAATCGATTACACCGCGCGTGATGTTGTTGAAATGGCTAAGCAAACTCAAATACTCAGCTATCGAAACGAGCGGACCGACGGCATTGAGATACATCGGCGCAATGCCCACCAACAGCAGCAGAAAAATAACGGCCAGGGAAATGATGAAGGCCACTACCTGGTTTTCCGTCAGCGAACTGATATAGGTTCCGATGGAAAGATAGGCTGCCCCCAGAAAGAGCGCGCCGATATAGGAACCGGCTATTACGCCGTAATCGGGTTGGCCGAGTAAACCCAGGGTAATCGGAACGGTAAGGGAGCACAGTAGGGTGATGACCAGGAAGACGAAGCTGGCGAGGAATTTTCCCAGAACGGCTTCCGATTCGCGGATGGGCATGGTCAACAATAGTTCCAGGGTTCCCAACTTCTTTTCTTCGGACCAAAGGCGCATGGTGATGGCCGGCACGAAGAACAGGAAAATCCAGGGCAGCGCCGCGAAATATCCCCGCATGCTCACTTGCCCCTGCCGGAAGAAATCCTGCACGAAAAAGAAGAAAGCGTTGGACACCAACACGAAGAAGATGATGAATACGAAACCGATGGGAGAGGAGAAATAACTTCCCAATTCCCTCTTGAAAATAGCCAGGGTGTTTTTCATGCCTTTCCCCTCGTCAATTGTGCGAAGACATCTTCCAACTTGGCCGAGTCGGCACGGAGTTCGGAGATCAACCAATCGTTCTGTACCGCCAAACGGTACATGTCAAGGGATACATCGTCGCCATCCTTACCGGTCAAGGCCAATTTCTGGAAACCGTCCGTGGCGGGACCGACATCCTCCACGCGGGAGGCGAAGGGCGCCTGGGCGATTTTATTACGGGCATCGGCGCCTTTGACGGTGACGTATACCGTGGTACCCGCCGATTTCGCCATCAGCTCTTTGGGCGTGCCTTGCGCCACAATTTGACCTTTATTGATGATGAGCACCCGATTGCTGGTGGCCTCCACTTCGGTCAGGATATGCGTGGAATGGATGACGGTTTTTTCCTGGCCCAAATCGTTGATGAGCTTGAGAATGTCGCGTATCTGGTTGGGATCGAGCCCCGAAGTCGGTTCGTCCAGAATGAGTATGTCCGGATTGTGGATAAGGGCCTGTGCCAGTCCCACGCGTTGGCGAAATCCTTTGGACAGATGGCCGATGAGTTTGCGCCTGACCTTGCCCAGGTCGCAGTCGGATATGACTTTGTCCACCGCCTGTTTGCGAGAACCTGTGTCGATGTCCCTGATTTCCGCGATGTAATTTAGAAATCCCTGCACGTCCATATCGAGGTAGAGCGGGCAGTTTTCGGGAAGGTACCCTACATGTTTACGAACTTGATAAGGGGAGTCGAAGGTGTCGTATCCGTTTAATACCGCTTTGCCTTCGGTAGCGGAGATGAAGGCGGTGAGGATTTTCATGGTGGTGGATTTACCCGCGCCGTTGGGGCCCAGGAGTCCCACAACCTCGCCTTTTTCGATATGGAAGGAGATGTTGTCGACAGCCGTGGCACGCCCATACCGCTTCGTCAATCCTTCGACGTCTATCATAGGCAACCTTTCGAACTTGGAGCATCCGCCGGGGCGGAAAAGACATTGAAATCGGAAAAGAATCTACACAGGTCGGGAAAAAAAATCAAGCGGATTAGGCAGTGAATCGGTGATAATTCGAAGCTTTGTTCCAGCTCGAAAAGTATGCGTAAATTAGATGAGTTTATCCCTTTTGGCCAACCATGCAAGCGCCAGGAACATCCCTATACTCCACGCCAATACCATTCGCGGAGCCAGGGTTTCCAGCCATAGCCGCAGGAATTTCCACATGTATCCGGCCAGAAACGTGTAACCCACGGTACACAGTACTATGAAAAAGGCGTAACGCAGCAGCCAGGGGAAGGTCCTGGTAAGGTTGCGCAAGAATATGTTTAGATAGGGACCGGCTAGCACCAGTGTGACGGCCGTGACTCCGAATCCGATGTCGGAACGGTGACGGGCCGCAATCCGGGCAAGAGAATCTATCAATTCCATGCTTGGGAATCTCCGTTTTCCACGCTTGAGTGCAGATGGATTTTGCTAGGAGCCAAAGGTAGCACCTTAACCGGGTGGCCAGGGGTGCCAGAAAGTCCCAGTCACATTCCAGCCCAATCAAGGCTTGCATGGCGCAGCTTCCTGGTGCAGAATGGATCCATACTGATTCACTATGCGTCTGATTCCTCTACATGATGTCCCCATGGATTCCCGCGCCGGAGTCTATAGTCATTCCTCTTCACTGGCCGTTTTTTGGGCGTCGGTGGGGCTGGCATTTGCCGTCGCTGCTATCGCCTCAGCATACCGGTATGGCGGAATAGAGTTTATCCTCTTCGCGGGATTCATCCTATTGATCCTTTATTGGTCGCGGCGCCTGGTGCTGGCCCGGTTTTACCCTTCCAACTGGCTGGTCCGCATCAGCTCAAGCGAGGGGTTGTATATCAAATTCCGATCCTACCTTAACTATCACTTTCCGCCGGAAGACAACATAGTGTTGCATCTGCGCTATGGGGAAATCGCTTGGGCGCGCTTGGTGGAGATCAGGCGGAACATCCGCCAGAAAGACCGGAAAACCCTCGGTAAGCACTACAACTGGGAGGTGGAGTTGTGCCTGAAACGACCGGCAACCGAATTGGAATCAGCCCTGGAGTTTGAAAGAAACCGCCTACCTCAAGGAAATAGTAATACACAAGATCAGGGGCGCACATACAGGTCACGGCATCGGCCGGTACGCCTGGCCCGTCCCGATCGCTTGCGCCTGCAGTGGACCACTCGTTCCGGCAACCTGGCTTTTTTAGAAGCGTTGAGTTTGCATGTCAAAGTGAACCCGGAGACGCATGAGTCCTATGAATTGCGGCGCATAGAGCAATTGGCCCCCGAACTTCAGAAAGAAGAATTACGGGAGTTGGCGGCTACGGGAGAGGTGGAGGCGGCCCGCGATCTGGCGCGGCGGTTGCTCGGTGATTCTACCAGCGGTAGAAGGTATTCCCATTTTTAGGAGTACCGGTCTCATTTTTGACACGCTCCTTAGCCTCGTCGGTCACGAAGGAAGCAAACTAAGTCGCATTTTCCCTCCATTGAGCAGATTTCACTGGGCATAGCCCTTGCTGTGGTCCATTGAGTCCAGACAAACGCACGGAGAAAAATATGCGCGACGTAATCCTCCTTCTTTCTTTCTTCGCCATTGCATCTTGGCCGGTTCAGGCCAACCAATCGGCAACTTTCAGGTCACAAGCGACCCAAGGGTGGGCCTGGGAGGGCCGATCCAATGTCGTTAAGGAGCGAATAGACCTTACCATCCATTCGGATCACGTGGACGTGGAGCACGAACTGGAAATCGATGCCAGGTCCGATTGGGGCAGCCCCGACCACCCGAATTCACTAGAGATCCTGGGCGATCTAAGATTGGCAAAAGGAACGGTTGTGACCGGGCTCCTCCTGTGGAACGGAAAACAGATCCTCAAGGGAAAGTTGCGGACCCGGGAGCAGGCGCGCAGCCAATACGAAGACGTGGTCGACCGTAACGTGAAGATTCCTCCGCCGCCTCGCGATCCCGCCCTGCTGGAAAAGACGGGCGAGGATAATTATGCCCTGAGCATCTTCCCGGTTTCCCTTAACCAATCCCGTAAAATCCGCATACGATATCTCATTCCCTCCGTCTTTCTAGAGGGCGCACACCGGATCCTTTTCCCCCATGCATTCTCCCCCATCGCTACCGTAACGGTAAGGGGTGGTTCGGAAACCCACGGCTATGCTCTCACTTCGGTACGCAGTGATGGCAGCACAAGCACGGTCCGAATGGAAGACGCAGTTGGCACTCCCGTGACTTTGGAATCGGATGCCTTCATGAGATTCCTTCCACATAATGGATGGGAATCGGGAAGCGGATCCTGGGTTCTTCACATCACTCCTCTCTTTCCCGTAGCGGGAGGTTCAAGCCTTTGCATTGGAGCCATGCGGGAAGCCCAGGGCTCCCCGGGATATGTCGGACATTTCATCTTTCGCCGTCCCGTCGAATTCACCGACCTCTCCCCTGGCCCCAAAACCCGTATCTTCGCCGCAGTTAAAGCGGGCACCGACACGCTTCAGAAAGAAATAACCGGCCGAGAGGAAGGGACCCAGGGAATCGAGGAACTTCGCGTGTTCTCCCGCGCGGCAATGGAGGAGAATATAATCTGGAGGAGATACGTTAACGATATTCTCACGCATGAGAAAATCGAAAAACCAATCGTCATCCGCATGGAGGACGGTAATCAATACGCGCGCAGTTTCGGAAGTGTACCCTTCTACCCTCTGGCCAAAACCATGCCTAAATCTCTCGCGGCTGCCTGGGGATTTATCGACAGCAAGTACGCTCTATTGGCACTGGAACAAGATACCCTGAAGGCAGCCGAGGCGCGGGAATACGCCAATGCCGGTGTGCCAGCTTTGGATCCGGAGGACATTTTTCCGGAGGAAGGGCACTCCGACAGCATCCCACTTTCAGCGTGGCTGCTCCAGCGGAATCTCAATCTGGAAGAGCTCTTAGGCCCGACCGGCATCGCCGCCGGCAGCCTGCCTGCCGGCATACGCTGGTTATTCCGGGATGGACGCGTGGTGGTTGAAATCGACAGCAAGGCGTTGTCTTCCAAGCTACGCGTAAGCCTTCACAGCCTGGACGGCAAGCTTCTCAAGGAATGGAATAGAAACGAAATTTCTCAAGGACGCCTTTTGTGGTCACCCCGTGATTCCGCATATGGTGCTGGAATTTGCCTGCTCCGCATTGTTACCGGATCCCAGGTGTTCTCAGCTCGCATTTTCCTACGTTGAATGTTTGATGGAAGGAATTCTGGATGCTAACGACTGTAAAAACTTTTTTTGCCGTTGCAATGGTTAAATAAAAAAATATGATATCCTGAGTCCTGTACCAAGTACCCGGAATGGGAGTTGAATCCTCCGAAAGGTCCCTTGGATGCGAAATCGTAAACATTTGGGGTATAATTGGACGAACCTTCCTTCAGGGACTAAACATATGCGCGCATATAAAT
>CAYNXV010000092.1:0-13697 GCA_964401245.1 uncultured Bifidobacteriales bacterium
CTCCCTGGTTCGGATTGGGGAGCTTCGGCAGCGTCCAGCCCCTGAATGAATTCACGGAAATCGTCGAGCAGGAAGATTCCTATGCCATGCGGTATGGAACCTCCCTGATCTTCACACCGTATAGCCAGGCGCGCCTGCATCCTTTGCTCCGGCTGACCCTGGGCGGCATGTCCATCGGCTATATCGACGATACCATCGAAAGGGAAGACGTCGAAGAGCCCATTCTCCGGCAGGCCAAATTCTTCGCCGCGGGCGTCGAAGCTGGCTTGGAAGCCAACCTGTCCCATTACTTCAAAGCCTTGGCATGGGCCGGTTGGCGCTATGCCGATACGGAATTCCTGGGCCTCGACGATTCGGATATGAGCCGTCCCGAGTTCGGGCTGGAATTGAGGGCCACCTGGACAAGCATCATTTATTGAAGCCGCGATAGCTTTACCGATTGACTTCGATCTCTGCAAATTCCTTTTTAAAGAACTGGTCGGTGCGGCTATGATGTCGGCGCTCGGCGAAACCATAGATTTATGCAAGGAGGTTAGTATGGCGGCGAATAATGCAGCAGTTCCGGCGGGTGGGCATAGAAGGTCGGGGGGGACTCCCGCTTGGTATTGGGTTTTGGGAATCATAGCGGCGCTTCTGATAATCTGGGCGCTTTGGGCGGCGTTCAGCCGACCGGCGGGTCCGCAGGTGGGCGTGACCCTTCAGGACATAGAGAACGATCCCCAGGCTTATGTGGGTCAAACCGTCACGGTCAGCGGCGAGGTGCAACAGGTGGTGGGCGCCAATGCCTTCATATTCGACTATGGCGACGTAATCGTGGTCGGGGCCAGGGAATTGCCCCAAATGACAGGGACTCCCACAACGGATTTTTTCACCGGAGAACCGGTTGTGCAAGTGACCGGATCGGTCGCCATTTTCAGCGCGGCGGAAATGGAGCAGCAATTGGGATATCAATTGGATGACGCCACCTTCTCCCAATATGAAGGCCGGCCGGCCATCATTGCCCAGGAAGTTTTACGCCTGGAAGCGGGTTCGCCTCAGCCCGCATCCTGAACCGGAAGATATTGGTTCCCTTCCAGGAAGACCTGTTCGCGGGTCTTCCTTTTTTGTGATATCTCCTCCGACAGGTAAATCGCTTCGGAAGGGTTTTGTTAAAGACTGCCGTGAATTTATTTAGAGGTAGGCGATTAATGCATCGCGTAAATGTAAAACGCGCAAAGGAGATCAAAATGGCAAATGAAAGAATCACAGTGGAGCACGAAAGTCTGCAACGCTTGGCAGATTATGACGTTTTGGACCGGAACGGAAAGAAAATCGGCAGCGTTGACGCGTTGTGGGAGGATTTTTCCCGGCAGGCCGCCTTTATCGGTGTCAAAACCAGCTGGCTCGGAATGGGAAAAGCGCATGTCATTCCCACCCAATCGGCTAGCGTGAACCACGGAAAGCATCAAATCATGCTTCCCTATGAGGAGGATATCGTCAAAAATGCGCCGGCCTTCGACGCCGAAGACGAAATCGATCGCCCTTCGGAAGACAAGATCTACGACTACTACAGCAAGCATGGGTTGAGCGTGGAAAATGACTATCGGGAGCGCAGCCCCGAATACATTGAAAGGTATGGAGGGGAATACGGTTTCGAACAAGGTGAAGAAATCCAAGGTCACGCCGGGGAAAGCACCGAAAAAACCATCAAACTTGGCGAAGAACGCCTGAAGGTCGGTAAACGCGAGGTCGAAGGCGGAGGCATCCGGTTGCGCAAGGTGGTGCGTACCGAAATAGTCAATCAGCCCGTCGAGTTGAAAAGCGAAGACGTGGTGGTCGAGCGCGTTAAATCCACCGATAAGACGGGTTCTCCCGATTTTCGCGAAGACGAAGTCTTTATTCCCCTGCGCCATGAAGAGGCAGTGGTGGATAAGGAGAGCCGTATAACCGAAGAAGTGAAAGTGAAGAAACAAACCGGAGTCGAAAGGGAAAATGTGAGCGATACCGTGCGCCGCGAAGACCTGGAGCAGCGCCGGGAAGAAAACTGAATTATCCAACACGGATTCGGGATGGGCAAGTTGAAGGTAAAACCAGAAACATAAAGGAGGATGCGATGAATAACCTAATGAAGTGGTGCGTTTCGGGAATGGCATTTGCCATGGTATTGGTATTGGATACGAATTCGCAAACGCGTAATCAGGCTTTGCGCCAATTGGACATGGGATTCGGAGTGCTGGGCGGCGTGAACGTCGGCGGCGCCATGGCCGAAACCAACGTGTCGACCGAAGCCAAGGCCTTGCCTATGATTGGCGGTATCGCCGAATTCGGAGTCGGAAGGCCCTTGAGCTTGGCTCTGGAGCCCATGTACGCGGTCGAGGGAGCCGATTATTCCATCGGCGATTTCGACGGTAGCGGAGAGTTCGGCTATGTGCAATTGCCGATACTTTTACGGGGAAACATTCCATTGGGTCAACAGGGCCGGGTGTTCGCATTTGCGGGACCGAATCTGGCGCTTAATGTGAACGCCACCGGGGATTTGCCCGATGGCGCAGAATTTTCCCAGGATGATATCCGTCCCTTCAGCCTTCTCGGCGATTTGGGATTGGGTGGAAGCTGGAATTTCACGCGCAACTGGAATCTCATAGGCAATCTCCGCTATACCTATGGATTCATGGACGTGCTTGAAGATATAGCTCCAGCCTTGGATAGTTGGGAACCCCGGGGCATCAAAGCCGGCGTGGGCTTAATGTACCATCTGCCTGGGTGAAGCTAGAAGGCGTTCGCCAAATCGACGACCCATGCGAAGGGAGCGGTGCGCTTGCCGCCCCATCCCCAAGCGAAGTCGAGACGCAAAGTGGTATTGCGGGCCAGGGGATAACGGAAGCCGAATCCGAAAGCGGCTCCCGCCCCCGGCCCGCTCTCCATGAAATCATAATTCAAATCCTAAACATTGCAGTAATCGCCGAACAGCACGATGCTGAACGGCCGCTACAGCCAGCGCTCGGGTTTCTATGCGGGTGAAGACTCCCGTTTCGGACTGGATATAGCCGAGGTCACCATTGCTGACGAACTGAAAGCCCTGGGCTACCGCACGGGAATGTTCGGCAAGGCTGGATATCACCGGCTGTACCGACCCCAAAAATCCCGCATATAACTGGATGACCAACATCCACGACGAGACCATGTGCCGGGAAATTGAGGGTGCACGAACAGTTTTCAAACCTGAAGCCGGCGGCCTGCAAATTACCCCGGACAAACTCCTGGCCCAAAAAGCCAAAGGTATCCGCCGAGTCACAGTTTACGATGTGTCCGGTAAGTTGGTCAGAACCTTTTCGGGAAATCTTTCAGTTCACCCTTTTTGTAGACATTTCCTTCAGCTAGTGATATCGTTTAAACCGTAATTGACTTAAAAAAATCTCCGTTCGGATTAAATTAAGATAAGGGCTTTTGTTATCATTCATCAGTATTAAAGCATCAGTGTGGAAGCTATGAAAAAAAACAACAACCCGGATAAATTCTGTCTGCGGACTTTCCTGATCAATCTGATGGTCTGTCTGGCTGTCAGCAGCCCATGGGCTCAAAGCGACAAACTCAATGTCATTATGATAATTGTCGACGACCTGCGCGACCACAAAGCCTTCACTCCCTTTGAAGTGAAAACCCCCAACTTCGACAAACTGGCGGCGAAAGGGCTGCGCTTTGATAGAGCCTACGCCAACTTCCCCGTGTGTAATTCCAGCCGGGCCTCTTTTATGAGCGGCCTGCGCCCCCCCACCACCCGGGTGGTACAGAATACCGGTGAAAATTCAAAACTTGACCCGGATATTGTAAAAATACCCCGGATGTTCAAAGACGCAGGCTACTACACGATTTCAATCGGAAAAATTCTGCATACCAACATGGGCGACGAAAAAGACTGGACACGGGATCGTGAATTCGTGGATGAATACATGGACCATACCAACTACCGCAAAGAGGCCGACAAGTACAAAGACGACCCCAATCTGATTTTCCTGAATGACAATACCCATGAATACATCTATAAAGGCCCGGAAGACCTGGAAGCCTATGGTTACACGGATCACCATGTGGCACAGGATGTGAATGAATTTCTGGATGAAGCCGTCAACATGGATAAACCCTTTTTTCTGGCCGCCGGTTATAAAAAACCCCATAACCCCTACATTGGACCCGCCAGTTACTTCGATATTTACCCCCCCGAAACACTTCCTCTGGTCACTGAGCCGGATAATCTGGTCCCTCCCTATGACTGGGCCACTCCAAAGTCTTCCCGCGAAACTTTTAAAGCCATGGACAAATACCACCAGCAGATGTTTATCGGCGCCTATGCCGCGATGACCACCTTTGCCGATTCCCAGTTCGGGCTGTTCATGGATAAAATGGATGAGCACAATCTGTGGGACAATACCATTGTGGTTTTCTTCGGTGACCATGGATATCACCTGGGCGAGCATAACAGTCACTGGGGCAAAGTCACTCTGTACGAATTGAGCGCCAGAGTGCCCATGAGTATTTATTACCCCGGTATGCAGACCAGCGGTCAGAGTACGCAGGGTGTGGTTGAGCTTGTAGACATCTACCCCACTCTGGCTGAATTGGCAGGACTGAAACCGCCTTTCGATCTGGAAGGTGAAAGCCTTAAAAAACTGATCGATGACCCCACAGGCACCTGGGTGAACGAAGCATTCATCTATGAGGGCAATGATGTTGATCAGCTGCAGTACAGCGTTGTTACGGATCGGTACCGTTTTACCAACTGGGCCGATCGCAATCCAGTGCGGTACGAACTGTACGACCACAAAAACGACCCCGGAGAACATTTCAACCTGGTGTACAACATGGATATGGATGAAATTAAAAAGTCCAAATATGCCGATATAGTAGCAGATATGGAAAGAAGGACTCAGGCGCCTACCGATGCCAATGAATTCTTTGTCCCGACCCGTGTAGGCAATTCTTCATCAGTTGACCGGTATGAATTTAAAGTAAAATACAGTAAACAGGAATCCCGCTTGAAAATAACCGCTCCGGGATCACGGCACTTCACCTTTAAATTACACGATGTCAATGGCCAGCTTTTCAGAAAAGGAACATCCTATTCAATTGATGTAAAAGACCTTGCCGGAGGGCTGTATTTTCTGTCAATTGAATCTGAACGCGGCAGCCAGGTGCACAAAGTCTGGATTCAAATTTAGTGGTTTGATCCGATGTCGTGAACGCTTCGGGGGAATTGCCCGACGGAGCGGAATGCTAGAAGGCGTTAGCCAAATCGACGACCCACGCGAAGGGAGCGGTGCGCTTGCCGCCCCATCCCCAAGCGAAGTCGAGACGCAAAGTGGTATTGCGGGCCAGGGGATAACGGAAGCCGAATCCGAAAGCGGCTCCCGCCCCCGGCCCGCTCGCCGTAAACTCCTCGTCCAAATCCCAGACATTGCCGTAATCGCCGAATAGCACCATGCTGAATGGTTGCAAATAAGGACGCAATCCGAATTCCGCGGGTTCGCCGAAGGCGAAGGGCCATACCCGAAATTCCAAGGTTCCCAGATAATACGCAGGAACGATACCGGCCTCCTCGCATACTTCCAATGTCTCTCCATTCAAGTCGACGGTACGGGTACGGGGGCATAGTTCGCGGAATCGGAAACTTCGGACGGTCCGGGCCCCTCCCAGAAAAAATCGGGCGGTATTGATGCCTCCTTCCGACAGGAAGAAACCGCCGTCGGCGCGCGCCGCCGCCACCAGTTGGGGAACCAGGGGATAATAGTAGACGCTTAAGGTTTCCAGCCAGTTGTGCCGGTTTTCCGTCAAAGTGATTTCGTCACGGAAGAGCAAAGGCCCGCCGTTGCCCCAGAGTAAAGTGAAACGGGTGCCCCGCGTAGGATCCAGCACCTGGTCGAGAAAGGAGATTTCGTAGGCATTGATGGCGTTGAGAAACAGTCCCCGGCGACGCTCTTCCGGAGCGAGCAGGCGACTGCGGGCGAAAAGTTCCAGGCTGCCGCTCCACCGGGACCAGGAGTTGACGGGGAGGGCCAGTTGCGAGGTGTTCCGGAATTGGAAATCGCCTTGCAGTGGCGGCGTTTCGAGCACGAAATGGATTTCGTCGTCTTGATACCATTCGAATTCGAGCCGGTTTTGAAAAAAGGCCGCATAGCCAAAGGTTATCGCCGAACTGTACAAAGTATATAGGCTCTGTCTTTCCTGAGCGGCGAGGGCGCCGATGCCGGCTTGGTTGAGCGTACCGAAGATATTGGCGTGGAGAAGGTCCACCGAGCCGCCGATTCCGAAGCGGGCGTCGAAGAAAACAGACGTGCGCAGACGAGTCAAATCGGCTTCGCGGGCCGTGAGAATCAGGGCAGTTCTCGAACTGTCTCCCGGTGATGGCTCGATGGCGAAATCCAGCGAATCGAATACTCCCGTGGAGGTCAGCATCCGGATAACCCGTTGGTTGGCGGCAAGGGTGATGGTGTCTCCCTCATCATAGGGGACGAGCGAGCGAAGCAGCGATTCGCGGGTAAGTCCTTCCACCCTGTCCTCAAAATCTCCCTCGAAATTGCGGACAATCAGGGTATCGAAAACTGCGGCTTCTCCCCGGGAAATCAAATAGGTGATGGCAACGGAATGATCCTCCGGCTGAATATCGACGTTTTCTCCCACCTCCACCTTCAAGAAACCGGCATCGGCATAGGTCGCATAAATAAGCCGCCTGTCGCTGAAAACCTCTTCGTAGTCAAAAAAGTCTCCAGGTTCGACGCGAAGGTCTTCTTCGGTCAATAGGAGGGGAGCGCCGTCAACAGCGTTCAATGCGATATCTTCGATGACAAAACGCTCACCTTCTTCGACCAGCACGAGGCCCACGAGATTTCCCTCCGGGGACCGACTCTCAACCCGCACGTCGACGATCGCGTCGAAATACCCCTGCTGCGTATAGAGTTGCCGGACAACCTGGCGGGCTTCCTCCTCCCAGGAGCGAAGGATATAGACGTCAGTGCCGGTGGGCTCGGGAGGGAGAGCGTTGCGGATAGCGGTATTGCTGAGTTGATCGTTTCCCAGAATGGAGAATTCGAATTGCGCGAAGCTCCTGCCGGCCCCGAAAGCGGCCAGCAGCGTAAAGAGCAGGCACCGGGCAGTGCGGAGGGTCACCAAGGCATCCGGGCCTGAAACCGCTCCCGGTAATTGGTGAGGGTGCTGTCGGCCGCCACTTCCCTGAGTTTCGGGTTTTTCTCCACGATTTCCCTGACGTGATCCACACGGTTTTCGGGACCCGGGTGTGAGGACAGGAATTGCGGAATGGGAGTTCTATTCTGCCGCTGAAAATAGGTGGCGATACCCAGTGGATTGCGCCCGGCCCTTCCGGTGAACAGGGTTCCCAATCTGTCGGCGTCGGCTTCATTGCCGCGTGAAAACCTCAGCCCAGCCAATTGGTGGAAGGTGCCCGCGGCCATTTGACCCACCTGCCCGGCGCCCGTTCCCGCCAGCACGACTTGCAAGGCCGAGGCCAATGCGACATTCTTAGCAAGCGCTTCACGAAAATGATGATCGGTGATATGGGCTATTTCGTGGCCCAAGACTGCCGCAAGTTCCGATTCGTTTTGGAAGGAGCGGATGATTCCGGTGGTGAGGTAAACGTATCCGCCGGGTACCGCAAAGGCGTTTTCCTCCTCGCTTTCGATAATCGTCAAGGTGAAGGGATAATCCGGCAATTGCTCATCGGGCACCTGCGTCAGCACCTCGCGGAAAACCTCCTGCGCATAATTTTGAAAGCCTTCCTGCTCCGCCGTACGCGGAACATAGACGGGATATTGCTGCCGGGCCGTATCGTTGGTGAGCAGGTGCTGGTGAAAGCTCATCCCCAGCCGACGCTCCTCCTCCTCCGATACCAGAACCCGACCGGCCTGTCCCCAGAATCCCGCGCATCCGACGCAAAGAAACGTCGACAAGATATATCCCATTACCTTATACCGATTTAAACCCGCGTTCGTCGTGATTACCATATTTCCTTCTCCTGCCTTTTTCGGTCCAATTCCCCTTAAATAATGTTTCTCCGGCGGGACGCGCCAGCAAGGCGGGCCACTACCATTCCGGTCATCCGTATCTGTCCTATTCGGGAGAATCCCTCTCCATCAGCGCGCTCCACCCCCCTCCCATTTTGCCGGTGACCTTTCCCCCTGCGAAAGAAAGCGTCGTAACCGCCAAGCCGACGAAATAGCTGTTGATGATGGCGTTCAAGGGGTAGGACAGCAGAATCATGGGCGCAATGACCAGCCAGGCACCCATAAGAAAATTCAGCCACCGGAGCCCGCGCGTCACTTCCCAAATGGCGACAAAGGCGATGCCGGCTATGACGGGTCCCACGATGCGGTCATTGATACGGGCAACCCCCGCATATCCCATGACGGCGGGTGACGCCATCAACCATAATCCCAGGGTGAAATTCAAAATGGCTGCCCACATATCAATTCTCCGGATTCATGTCGGCTGCCTACGCGGCGCCGGTCCCCCAAAAACTCCTCCACAGCGAATGCTCACAAACCTTTTGCCGTTTCAGGTATTGCAGCGAAGCCAGCACCTCGCTGAAGGCCGGACCTATCATCGCCAACGATATCAGCGCCGATAAGAGGCAAAGAGTGCACCAGTTCTGCAGCAGAACCGGTTGGAATACCACGAGCATGACGCTGACGAATCCCAAGGGGCCTATCATAAGACCGAAGAAGAAGACAATCCATGGCATGGTATGCCAACGATTCCTTCCGCCTATGGATCCCAATGCCGCGTCCAGCAAGTACACGAAGGCGCCTAGCGCCGCATCGGGAATGGGAAGAATGTGCGAGAGATCCGAAGTGAGGATTTTACGGCTTCCGTCTCCGAAGAACGGCTCCCAAACCGTATCAATCACCCCGACCTGAAACAGAGTGAGATATCCGGCTATCAGAAATCCACTCACCGCCAAAAGGACAATGGGCAATCTTTGGCTCCAGGCGGAGGGATTTATTTCCCATCCGGGGGGCGTGTGGTCATCCCTCATTTCGCTTCGCTCCTCAAATTCACCTTCCCGACTCCAATGTCCAAGGCGCCTGCGAACGCCAACCTTCGGGAGTGCGGGTGAAATAGTCCGTACCGGAAAGCACGCCCATCACCAACAGCAGGAAAAGGCCCGTCAGGGCCACGGACCAGGTCAAAGGACTGCTATGCCGCAAATGCATGAAAAAAAGCAGGATAAGGACGGTTTTCACCACGGCAACGGCCATGGAAACCCAGAAATCAAAAACACCCAGAGGCAGATAATACACCCACACGGTCAATCCGAGCAGAACGAACAATGCGAAGCCCACCCACAGGTAATTGGCTACGGTTTCCTTGGGATGCGACATGTGATTATTACCTCATATCAGATAAAAGAGCGGAAAAAGAAAAACCCAGATGATGTCTACGAAATGCCAGTAAAGGCCACCCAACTCCACGGGATTGGAATTGCCTCCGGAGAATCGTCCCCGGCGCGCCAGGAATCCCATGATGGTAACCAGCCCGATGCCGATAATCAGGTGGAAGGCATGCAGTCCCGTCATGACGAAGTAAATGCTGAAGAAAAGTTCGGCTTGGTCGCGGTGGGGTCCGGGAAATTCGAAAACGAATCCGGCCAGGGGAACCAGGTTTTCCTGCGCGTCGATATACCATTCATAGGCCTTGACGCCGAGAAAACACGCGCCGAGAAAGCCCGTGGCGAAAAGCCACCATGATAGAGCTTGGCGACGATCCAATTCGGCGGAGTAAACCGCGAATACCATGGTCAGACTGCTTAAAAGCAGAATACCCGTGTTCAAGGTTCCCAGGGGAATAAGCAGATGATGGCTGGCCTCCGCAAAGGCTGCGGGATAGAAAATCCTGTAGGTGAAATAACCGGCGAACAGTCCTCCGAAAAAAAGGATTTCGGTAGCCAGGAAAATCCACATGCCCAGCGTCGACGACTCGTTTTCCTGATCGATATCGTCGAAATGGGAGGCCGGTTTTTTCCGGACCGGATTACCGGACGTCGCGGTCATAGGCATAAGCTCCTTCGGTTACCACCGGCGTTTTTTCGAAATTGTGCTTGATGGGGGGAGAGCCCGCCGCCTCCCACTCCAGGCCCTTGGCCTGCCAGGGGTTGGGCCCGACGCGTTCGCCGTAAAACCAGCACCAGGTGAGATAGATGAGCGGAAATAGATAACCGATGCCGAGCACCGTCGCACCCAGGGTGGACATCACGTTGAGCACCTGGAATTCCTCGGGGTAGGCCCAATAGCGGCGGGGCATGCCCAGATAGCCCACCAGGAATTGCGGAAAGAAGGTGAGGTTGAATCCTATGAAAGTGGTGATGGCCGAGAAGCGGCCCATCCATTCGGGATAGCCGCGGCCCGACATCTTGGGAAACCAGTAGTGGACGCCGCCCAGATAACCCATGACCATGCCTCCCACCATGATGTAATGGAAATGGGCCACCACGAAATAGGTATCGTGCACGTGAAGATCGATGGCCAGGGAGGCCACGAACAATCCGGTCAGACCTCCGATGGTGAAAAGCCCGATAAACCCCAGCGCGTAAAGCATGGGCGTATCCAGTTTGACGCGGCCCTTGTAAAGGGTCGCCGTCCAATTGAACACCTTGATGGCCGAAGGCACGGCCACCAGATAGGACAATCCGGAAAAAACCATGGCGCCGAAAACCGACTGTCCGGCTACGAACATATGATGGCCCCATACGAAAAAACCGTATATGGCGATGGCCAGGCTGGAGAAGGCCACGAATTTGTATCCGAAAACGGGACGGCGGGTGAAGGCGGCGATAAGTTCGCTGACCACGCCCATGCCCGGCAATATCATGATGTAAACCGCCGGATGGGAATAGAACCAGAAAAGATGCTGAAAGAGAATCGGATCGCCACCCAGGGCGGGATCGAAAAAACCGATGCCGAACAGGCGCTCCACCGCAACCAGAAGCAAAGTGATGGCCAGCACCGGAGTAGCCAAGACGATGATGAGGGCCGTGGCGTAATTGGACCAGATGAACAGCGGCAGGCGGAACCAGCGCAGTCCCGGAGCGCGCATGGTATGGGCCGTCACGATGAAATTCATACCGGTGAGAATGGAGGAGAAGCCCGCGATGAATATCCCGAGTATGGTGGTGACCACGGCGGAATTGGAATAGACGCTGCTGTAAGGCGTATAGAAGGTCCATCCCGTATCCACGCCGCCACCGATGATGGCGGCGATGGTAAGGATGCCTCCGAAAGTGAACAGATACCAGCTGAGGAGGTTGAGTTTGGGAAATGCGACGTCCTTCGCGCCTATCATGAGGGGAATGAGAAAATTCCCGAGCACGGTGGGAATGGAGGGTACGAGGAAGAACCAGACCATGATGACGCCGTGGAGGGTGAACAGTCGATTGTAATTGTCGTCGGTGACCAAGTCTCCCTGGGGCGTGAGCAATTCCAGGCGCATGATCAGGGCCGCGAATCCGGCCACGAAAAAGAACACCGTCAAGGTAAGCAGATACAGTATGGCGATGCGCTTGTGATCGACGGTAAGCAGCCAGGAGCGGAGGCTATGGCCCTCGCTCAGATAATTGAGTTCCTGTTTGGAGTGCTGCGGCGACTGCCGAACGGCTTCGGTGGTACTCATGGATTCTCCCTGGCTTCGGCATTGGGCGCGCTTGGGGCTGCACCGCCCGCGCCATCGGCGGTCCTGGCTTCCTCTTCGCCCAACGAGCGGATGTATTCGACCAGCGACACCATTTCCTCTTCGCTCACGATGCCCTGGAAGGAAGGCATGACCGGCTGGTAACCCTCAACGATTTTGCGGTTGGGAAAGTAGATGGACTCGCGTAGGTACGATTCGTCGGCGACGGCGAAACCGCCTCCTTGGAGGGGTCGCGGCCTCCCGAAAACCCCCTCCAGCATGGGGGCGGGCACCAGACTGCGCGGGCTATGGCAACTGCTGCAGCCCAGGGTGGCAAAGAGCTGCTCCCCCTGCTCAGCGAGGGTAAGCATTTCTCCGCCTCTGCCGCCCGCATCGCCTTCACCGCCATCGGTTTGGCCTCCGCTCGCTATCCATTGCTGATAGGCCACGGGTTCCATCACTTCCACGTAGCCTATCATCCGTGAGTGCCGGGTTCCGCAATACTCCGCGCAGAAAAGGTGGTAACGTCCGGGCTTGGTAGCGCGGAACCAGGCCGTGGTATAGCGCCCCGGCAGCACGTCGCGCTTGATGCGGAAGGCGGGGATGTAGAAACTGTGGATGACGTCTTGCGAGGTCATGATGAGACGTATGGCGCGGCCCACAGGCACATGCAGCCTATCGATTTCGCGCGGCCCTTCGGGATGCTGGATTTTCCACATCCACTGTTTTCCAACCACGTACACGTCCTGCACGTCGCGGGGAGGCGTATAAACCTCCAGATAAACCTTGGCCGCCCAGATGAAGATGATGACGGAAAAGACCAGCGGCAGGAATATCCAGCTGATTTCCATGCCCAGATGGCTGGTGCGGGCATTGCTGCGATCGGCTTTGCGGGTATAATAATATTTCCAGGAAAAATAGACGATGAGTCCCGAGATGGCCAGCGACACGATGACGCTGACGACGACGGCGAAGACATACATGGCGTCGACTTCGCCGGCGACGGTGGAAGCCTGCGGCGGAAACAGCGGCTGCAACCAGCCCAGGCCCCACGGGCTTTCGCGGGTGAGCAACGGATCGGCCAGGTTCATCGACGGTTCGAGGTGGCGCAGGCTATCCGGCATCCCGGTCCTCCTTGGGAAGATAGCATCCCCTTCTTTCGCGCCTCAGCATCAGGAAAATGCCTCCCACCAGCACGGTGGCCGTCATGAAGCCTCCGGCCTGCACGACCCGATTCACGGCCAGGGTATACTTTCCGGTACTGGGATCGTATTTGTAACAGAACAGCATGATATGCTCGGCCAAGCCTCCGATGCGGCTTTCGGAGGCTTCCACCAATCCCAGGCGCAATTCGCGCGGCTGAAATTCCATTCCCAACAGGTACCGCGAGACTCTCCCGCCGGGAGTGACCAGCACAATGCCGGCGGGATGCGCGAAGTCGTTTTCCTCCGGAAGGTAGACGAAGCCGTAACCTATAGTCTTGGCCAGGGAGTCGATGGACGTCGAATCTCCGGTGAGAAAATGCCATCCCTGTGCGCTTTCCGGTCCCTGGCTGAACCGTTCGACATAGCTCTTCTTCTTGGCGGCTGCCATGGCCGGCGTTTCCCGGGGATCGATACTGACTACCACGATGTGGAAATCCTTGCCGGCCCGCAAGGGAATGCTTTCAATGGCTTGCCCGATGCCGTTCAGGACCATGGTGCATAGCATCGGGCATTCATAATAGGCCAGGGCGAGCAGTACGGGTTTGTCTCCGAAATAATTTTTCAGACGGACGGCCTTTCCTTGTTCATTCACGAAGGGCAGGGCGAGAGGAATTTCCGCGTCCAGACGTTGATCGAACCGAACCTGCTTCAAAACGCTGTCTTGCTCGGCCCGTTGCAATTCCTCCTGGGTTTGGGCCGACAACATGCCGGGAAAGGCGCCGTGGAAGAAAAGGCAGCCAAGCGTAATCACGAGCATAAGCGATTTCTCGAATATTTTCATGGCCGCGTTCCTTCAGGTTGCGATGATTCGGGTACCCGCGATTGGGGCGAAGGGGCGCGTCC
>CAYNXV010000093.1:0-13547 GCA_964401245.1 uncultured Bifidobacteriales bacterium
TTAAATTTAATTCCCTTCGGAGTGGAAATACACACATGTCAAGAGAAGTAGTGGTTACCGGAATGGGCGTAGTCAGCCCCTTGGGAAACAATCCCGATGAGATGTTCGCGAACCTCTTGGCGGGAAAGTCCGCCATCGGGCCCATTCAACGGTTCGACGCCTCCGAATTTCCGGTTCATTTCGCGGGTGAAGTAAAGAATTTCGACGGTACCGCATATTTCGATGCCAAGGAACTGCCCCGTACCAGCCGGTATATCCAATACATGATGCATGCCGCCCTATCGGCGGTGGAAATGGCGGGATTGTCCCGCGGAGGCAGCGATCCCAATCGGTCCGGAATGATTCTGGGTTCGGGCATAGGGGGAATGGAGATTTTCTACGAAAACTCCGTGATCCTGGGAACCAAGGGTGCCAAACGAGTGAGCCCGTTTTTCGTGCCCATGTCCATCACCAATCTGGGAAGTGGTATGGTGGCCATGCGCCTGGGTTGGCGCGGACCCAATTGGTCGGTGTCTTCCGCCTGCTCCACCGGAAACCATGCCCTGGCTACCGCGGTGGATCAGATTCGGTTGGGCCGGGCCGACGTGATGCTGGCGGGTGGGGCGGAAGAATCTGTGTGCATTCCTTCAGTGGTTGGCTTCTCCAATATGCGAGCCCTTTCGCGCCGGAACGACGACCCCTCCACGGCTTCGCGGCCCTTCGACAAGGACCGCGACGGCTTCGTGCTGGGCGAAGGCGCGGGAGTGCTGGTGCTCGAAAGCCGGGAACATGCGGAAGCGCGCGGAGCCAAAATCCTGGCCGTGGTGCGGGGTTACGGCACCAGCTGCGATGCGCACCATATGACGGCCCCCCTGGAAACGGGCGAAGGCGTATGCCTGGCCATTGAGAACGCGTTGGCAGACGCGGGAATTTCCAAGACCGACATCGGCGTGGTGAATGCGCACGCCACCTCCACTCCTTTGGGAGACGTGGCCGAAGTCAAGGCCCTGCACAAGGTTTTCGGTTCGCATGTAGGCTCGTTGCAGGTAGAGGCCACCAAGTCGATGCTGGGGCATTTGCTCGGAGGCGCTTCGGCGGTGGAAGCGGTGGCGCTGATAATGACCCTCAATTCGGGCAAGGTGCATCCCACCATCAATGTCATCGAGCAGGACCCGGAATGTGATATCAATTGCGTTCCGAACAAAAGTTCCACGACCCAGGCCGTTTTCGGCATCAGCAACAGTTTCGGATTCGGCGGACATAACAGTTGCGTGGTAATCGAAAAGGGAAGCCTTTAGGGCTTCCCTTTTTACATCTTAGTGGAAAAATTCAACGGGGTTTTTTGGTGGGGCGCAAACCGCCCCTGAGTCCTGAACCCTGAACCCGATTCGACTTAGGCCGCGAACAGGGTTTTGCCGGTAGCGTTCAAATCGGCGCAAGCCTCCTTGATGCGTGCAGCCATGCCTTTTTCGCCCAGCTTGAGGAAGGCGCGCGGGTCGTAGGCCTTCTTATTACCGACCTCTCCGTCGATTTTCAGAACGCCGTCGTAATTCTTGAACATATGATCCGCTACCGGACGCGAAAAGGCGTACTGGGTGTCGGTGTCCACGTTCATCTTGATGACGCCGTAATCCAGTGTTTCATGGATTTCTTCTTTGGTGGATCCGGAACCGCCGTGGAACACGAGGTCGAAACGGGCGCCGAAGGCTTCCTTGACCGCATTCTGACCGTTGCGCAGAATGGTGGGCTTCAACTTGACGTTGCCGGGTTTGTACACGCCGTGCACGTTGCCGAAAGTGGCGGCGAACATGAAGCGGCCGCCGAGGCCGTTGAGAGCCTTGTAAACTTCGATCATGTCTTCGGGGGTGGTATAGAGTTTATCAGCGGGAACGTCGTCATTGCTAACGCCGTCTTCTTCGCCGCCTACTACGCCGGCTTCCACTTCGAGAATGATTTCGTTCTTGGCGCACAAGGTCATGAGTTCCTTGGCGATTTTCATGTTCTGGTCGAGCGGCAGCTCGGAGCCGTCGAACATATGGCTATTGAAGAGATTCTTCTCTCCGCGGGCCCGGCGCTTCTCGGTTTCGGCGATGAGGGGCCGCAGGAAGGAATCGACTTTGCCGGGCTGGCAATGGTCGGTGTGCAGGGCGATATAGACATTGTACTTTTCGGCCATGAGATGCACATGGTTGGCCAGCGAAATGGCGCCGAGCACCATATCCTTGATGGTGCCGCCCGAAGCGTGCTGTCCGCCGCCGGTGGAAACCTGGATGATGCCGTCGGATTTGGCTTCGGCGAAGCCCGCGAGGGCAGCATTGGCGGTTTCCAGGTTCGAAACGTTGATGGCCGGATAGGCGTAACGGTTCTTGTTGGCGGAATCCAACATTTTGCAGTAAGTCTTATAATCCACAACGGGCATGAGTATTCTCCTTTGGGGGAAAATTTAACTCAGGCATCAAGGTCCGGCAAGGCGCTCTCTTGATGCTATTTTTGGGGCGAGACCTGATTCCGGGCCGCCGCGCGCGAATTTGAGCCGGGCAACCCGTACCGGATTGGGATTTTGGAGGATTGGTATTGTTGCTGGAACAGGATAGCCCGGAACAGGCGTCGGAGCCCGCCTCCAAGCTGTTCAGCATCACCCAATACAACAAGGGAATCGAGCGGCTGCTGAAAAAGCATGTGCCGCGGGTGTGGGTACAGGGAGTCATAACCCAGCTCAACGTTCGCGGTCGCATCGCCTATCTCACCCTGGGAGAATTTCCCGAAAACGATACCAGCCCCAAAGCCGTGCTGCAAGTATGCCTGTGGACGAATGAGCTGGAAGCCTACAATGAGAAATTCTCCACCCTGGCCACGCCCTTCAAGCTCCGGGTAGAGCTCAAAGTGGCCGTTTTACTCGAGGTTTCGTTTTACGTGCCGATGGGAAAATTCCAGCCCAGGATTTGCGGCATCGACGAAAACTTCACCTTGGGCGAACTCTACCAGACTCGTCAGAAAATCCTGGAAGCGCTTATGCGCGAAGGGCTTATCCAAAAAAACAAATCTCTTTTCTTAAGCCCTGTTCCCTTGCGGGTGGGATTGATAACCGCGCCGGGTTCCGCAGCCTATCAGGATTTCACCACCGTATTGCTGGAATCGGGCTTTTCCTTCCGGATTTACCTGGCTCCGGCCCGGATGCAGGGCGACGACACCGAAAGGACGGTGTTAAGGGCTTTCGAACTCCTCAAAAGAAAAAACCTGGACGTGGTTTGCCTGGTCCGCGGGGGAGGCGCCAAAACCGATTTGGTGTATTTCGATTCGGAGAAAATCTGCCGGGCCATAGCCAATCATCCCGTTCCGGTGCTTACGGGCATTGGGCATGAAATAGACAATTCGCTCGCGGACCGGGTGGCGCATGCCGATAAAATCACGCCCACCGATTGCGCCAAATTTCTCGAAGGGCGGTTGTTGCAAAGCTACGCCCGCATAGTGGAAGGCGCCCGTGAATTGTCGGAGGCATGGGAGTCGGGAGTGGAAGACGCGGGCGACGAATTGACCCAGGCCGCCGACTCTCTCAAGCATAATTGGGAATTGCGCGTCGCCGGGGAGCGTTCGCGTTGGACGGAGTATCTACATGGCTTGCAGGGGAATATCCGTCATCTATTCGCCTTTCAACGGAATCGTTTGCGATTGAACCTGCTGGGCATCATGCGCGGACCGCTGAAAATCGTAGCCATGCACAAGCTACGTTATGCCAACATCCATCAAAAAATGCGATTTGTTTGGAAGGAATGGCACAGCCGGCGCATGGCCCGGCTCTTTGAAGCCGCGCGCCTCCTGCGCCGTCTGGCGACGGAAAAAACGGCCGGTGCCGGAGACGGCCTGGTCTTCAAGGAAAAACTCATTCGCGCCGCCGACCCCGCCAATCTGGTGAAACTGGGATATGCCATCCTCAAGGATTCGCAGGATAGAATCGTCTCATCGATTGTCGGCTTGCAGCCGGGCGATGAAATCCGGACGCGGCTCAAGGACGGAGTGGTACGAAGCAAGGTAATCGACAAGGAGAAGGAAAAGCATGCCTAAGGAAACCAAAACCTATAGTGAATCCATGGAAAGACTCGACGCCATCCTGGAAGACATCGATCAATCCAAGACGAGCATCGACGTACTCGCGGAACGCGTATTGGAGGCCGCGGCCCTTTTGAAAAAATGCAAGGCCGTGCTCACCGATACCGAGGCCAAGGTCAAGGAAGTGCTTGAAGACCTCGATCAGGAGTTCGGCGAAGCGGAGGAGGAGGAAGAGGATTGAGCGCGTCTTCACCAGCGGGCATACCGCTGCGCGAGCGATGGGCGGCCGATGTTTTCGAGAAGTCCTACCGGGAATTCCAGGCCATCCGCGATACGGATTATCGCTGGCGGATGGTAGCTCCGGAATCGGTGGGCTACCTTGAGCAGGCTGTTTCCCGTAAATGGTCGCTGGAAAAGCTGTCGGATTATCTGCATTCCACTCCCGCCGAAGCGGGCCAAGCCTTGGAAAGGTTCATTGTGTCACAGGCCGTCAATTCCCAGGAAAATACTCCCGATCGCATCCGCGTCGGATTTGAACAATGGCTTCGCCGCTTTCCCGAATTGGGAGAAGGGGAGAGACGCGCTGCTGCCCTCGAATTGGCGGGATTGGTGTCGAACCAACTTTACCAGGCCCAAACGGCAGGTGAATCCCTTGGCGAAGTATCGCTGGGATTGGAAAAACTGGGGAATGTAGGCACGACGGCCAAGCCGGATGGGCCCAAATCGGGAACCCCCAAGGAAGATTCCCGTTCCGAGCCGCCCCGCTGGGGACCGCAGTGGAAGGATTGAAGACGAAGTTGAACCTACTTGCGCTCAACTCCGTTCCGGCGCCGGACGTATCACCCCGCAGGCAATCGGCTCTCCGATAGCTCCCATGGGCTGGGTTTCGAAATCATCGGGCGCCGAATGCAACACAATGCTTCTCCCTATCACCGAATAGGGACCGATATTAGTGCCCAGTAGGGGGGTGGTATAATTTATCCGACCCACCCCATTTTCATCGCTCTCGATATTCGGCAAACTTCCCGCCCGCCTTTCGGTAGGCGAAAGCCCCAAGGGTCCCGTACGGTTCGCGCCCCCCGGATCCAGGATACCGCCCGGTGAATCCGGGGTGGTGCAAGCCCCCTGTTCATGAATTTTGAGCGCATAGCTTTGATTCGGGAGCAAGCCCTCGAACTCTCCGATTATGCGCGTCCCATCCGTTTCATCACGGAAAATTTCCACGTTTCCCTGGACCGTTCCCGGCATAAACCCGACAACCGCAGCTTCCGCCTTAACGCCGGCGTCGGACGCCGAATCTCTTCCTGCACCAGCGCAGCCCGCAAGAATTCCCATGGCCAATCCAGCGAGTCCTGTGGTTATCCATTTTCCGCCGGCTCTTGATTGTATCGCAAGTCTTTTCATATCCACTCCCGTATTAGGGTCATGATTTTTCCGTTGCTCACATCGAGCGCTTCCACTAAGAAAAATTCCTTTAGGGCCATAGGCAAGGTCGGAGAGCGAATGCGCCTCCGATAGCATTTCCGATAGCATTCTCTTTGCTTGCTTGGCATCGGCCCGACCATTTATTTTGAAATGTCTACCGGGAATTGCCGAAGCATAAAATCCATCCAACGAAAACAGGGAGCAGGGAAATGATGCGAAACAGAAATTTCGTTCAGGGTATTTTGACCGGGGCGGCATTGACTTACTTATTCGATGCGCGCATGGGAAATAGACGGAGGGCGGTTCTACGCGACTCCGTCATTCATGTTTCGAAAACGTTACCAAAGGCCTTGGGTATGCTGGGTTCCGATTTATCCGGCCGCTCCCATGGTTGGAGGGCGATGGGTGCGAAGGCATTCGAGATAGAGGAGGGCAGTGTTCCGGAGGAAAAAATGGTGCAACGGGTCCGGTCGCGCATGGGGCGGTTCGTCAGTCATCCCCATGCGGTACGGGTCGAATCCCACGAAGGTCGCATTGTCCTGGAAGGTCCCATTATCACGGATGAGGCCGAAGCGTTCATTCGCCAGGTGAAGAAGGTGCCGGGAGTGGTATCGGTGGAAGACCGGTTGGAACGCCACGATAGCGCAGACGGTGTTCCGGCCTTGCAGGGAGGCATGGATCGCCCGGGCCGCAAATGGGAGTTCCAAAAACGGAATTGGTCCCCCGCTTTCCGTTTGTTGGCGGGAGCATTCGGGGCTGGAATAGCATACAGGGGCCTGCTGTCGAGGGGAATGACGGGTCGGGTCACCGGAATTTTGGGGTTGGTCGTGACGGTGCGTAGTCTCACCAATTTGCCTATCCGAAGATTATTCGGAATAGCCGCCGGGCGCAAGGCGGTGGAGATCCGCAAACATATCAAAATCGGAGCGCCGGTGGAATCGGTGTTTTCGTTCTGGACCAACTATGAGAATTTCCCCCGGTTCATGCCGCATGTGGAGGAGGTGCATGATCTCGGTGGTGGTAGAAGTCGATGGAAAATCAAGGCGGTAAAAGGAATTCCGTTGGTATGGGATGCGGAAATCAGCAGCTACAAGCCGAACGAAATCCTTGCCTGGCGCACCGCGAAGGGTTCGATTGTAGGCCATACGGGAGTGGTTCGATTCCATCCCGAGGACGGGGCGACGCACCTGGAAGTGCAATTGGGTTACACTCCGCCTGCGGGAGCCGTCGGCGACGCATTCCTGCACCTGTTGGGGGAAGACCCCAAGCACAAACTCGATTCCGACTTGTTGCAGGTAAAGACCCTGCTTGAGAAAGGGGAAGGCTTTGCGCCTGGTCCCGCGATTTCCGTGCGGGAAACGGCCGAAGTCTGAACTCTTATTTTCGGAATGAGCAAATCATGGCGCATATGCCTTTTTGTAATGTCGTCCTTTCTGAGTATAGGCGAAGGGGGATTGGACACCCTGCAATCCCAATGGCCGGCACGAAACCGACTTGTCGAGGCTTGGGAAAAATACCAAGCTCTCAACAAAGTCGAATGGGAAGAATTTTTTCTGGAACACGGAGAGGTAGTGATGCCGGGAGGGTCCCATCCCTTGAACCCCGCCATCTGCCGCCGGCTGGTATTGTTGGAAGATTTGGCGGAAAATGCATTGTGCGGAGAAACGGGTACACCTTCGCTTACCGAAGGCGTACGGCGTTTCCAAAGGCGACATGGTTTGGTAGCGGACGGAATTGTGGGGCGAAGAACCTTGGCGGATCTCAATGTCACGCCTGAAGAAAGAGCAAGGCGGATAGGAGTGAATCTGGAGCGATGGCACCGGCTTCCGCGCGAGGCGCCCTCCAATAGGATCGAAGTGAACATTCCCGGATTCGAATTGCAAGTTCATGAGCAGGGAGGCGTTCCGCTGAAAATGAAAGTCGTCGTGGGCCGGGAGGCTTGGGAGACGAAATCATTTGACGACACTCTCACCCATCTGGTTTTCAATCCCTATTGGTACGTGCCCCCGTCCATATTCTTTGCGCGGATATTGCCCGCCATTCGATCCGTGGACACCGGGAAAGGTATAGCGCCGCAAACCTCATCCGATTCACTTAAGCGTAAAGCGATCGACTATCTATCAGGTCACCGTTATGAATTGATCGAAAAACATTCAGGCGAAGCTAAAATCGTGGACCCCGGCGAGGTGGATTGGTCCCGGGTGAGGGAAGACGACTTCCCTTATACGGTCAGGCAAAAGCCCGGTCCGGGAAATGCCATGGGACGGGTCAAGTTTCTTTTTCCCAATGAACATGCCATTTATCTGCATGATACCCCCGTGCAAAGGCATTTCGAAATGGAGGAACGCATTGCCAGCCATGGGTGCATCCGGATAGAGAAACCCCTGGAATTGGCGGAATGGCTGCTGGAACCCCAGGGTTGGACCCGGATGCGCATCGAAGATGTCCTGGCCACCGGAGAGAATCGGCGGGAAAACCTGGAAAGGGGCATTCCGATATTCATCACCTATTTCACCGTCTGGGTGGACTCGGACGGAGCAATACAATTCCGGAAAGATATTTACGGCTGGGACGAAAATCTCCTGTCCGGGTTTTCCCCGGCGCAGGAAGCCAACGGAACAGGACCTAGATTTTAGACGAGGATTTCGCTTCCGAACCATTCATTTTCATCCCGCCCTTTTCCAGTTCGACCTGGAAAGGCCGGCTGGCCTCGCCCCAATAAAGGGTACGGTGAGGGAAGGGAATTTCTATTCCGGCGGCGTCGAAGGCTTTTTTCAACCTTCGCCGGTATTCGCGCCCTACGCTCCATTGCTGAATGGGTTGGGTTTTGAGACGGGCCTTGATGATGACGGCATTGTCGCCGAAACCGTCGACACCCATGACTTCTATGGGTTCGATTATCCTATCCGCGTAAACGGGATCCTGTTGTAATTCTTCGGAGACGGCCTTCATGACTTCGACAACCTTGTCGGTATCCTCTTTGTAAGCGACTCCGATATCGAAGACCATCGCCGACCAGGTTTTGGTCATGTTGGAAAGGGAATTGATTTTTCCGTTTTGGAATATATGCACCACGCCCGAAGCGTCGCGCAAGGTGATGGTTCTGAGCCCGATATTCTCGACCAGGCCTCCCGTACCGTTGATGATGGCAACATCCCCGTTCCGGACCTGGTTTTCCAGCAGGATGAAAAACCCGCTGATGACGTCGCGCACGAGCTCCTGGGCGCCGAAACCCACGGCCAATCCGAGTATCCCAGCGCCGGCGATGATGGGAGCGATATTCACCCCCAACTTCATGAGGAGCAGCATGGCTATCATCCCCAAGAGCAGGGTTTTGGTCAGGGCATGCAACAGGTTGACCAGGGTTTGCACGCGCTTATGGGTTTCCACATCTACCGTGACGCCGTTTTTTCCCTTGTTTTCCAAAATCATGGATCTTAGGCGGGAAATACCGAAATTCAGCCCCTTTAATCCGGCGAACGCCAAAACCAGAATAATCAATATGGATGGAGCGGTGGTGATGCTCCATGCGACGGTGTCCTGCAGGATATTTTGCCAAAATTCGGTGCTGAGCCAATCGTTCATTTGCATTTCCTTCCAGGAATTCGATTCACCGCGCGCGCATCACAGGCGGCCGGTACTCGGGTTCGGTTATACGGTTATCCCATCCGGATGACGGGATAGGGTAGATAAGGCGTTATTCGCGGAAATCTGGGCCAAGGGGTAGGTGAAACAATAATTCATGCTTCGTAAAAAATTTCGAGGAGTTTCCATATCGCATATAAGCTCATTCTCCGTGAATTGATCCGGATGAAAGGCTTGCCCGCAGCCCGCTTGCATAGCAATGAATTGATTCAGGCAAATTCGCCCGCGGCTGGCCAAAACCAGAATCTGGTACAGAAACCGATCCGTGCCGGATTTCGGATAGCCCAAATGCCGGAAGTCGGCGCACACTTCAGCCAAAAGCGTCTCGAACTCCGCAGCGAGAATCCGCATGTCGGAGGAGGTGGTCGCCAAGGTTTGGATACCAGCTTGGTTGTCGGCCCCTACATCGAAAATATCATCCATGACCTGGATGAGTCCTCCGAGTCTAAAGAATGCGTCTTCTTCGTGCGGTCGGGGCGGATTGTTCAGCAGGCTGCGGTAAAGGAGCGCTGAATGACCTCCTTTGGCCAAGGTAATCCGGCGGATTTCGTCCTGGGATAAAAGGGAGCCGACTTGAAGCTTGCTCTCTTTTTGGGCCAGATAGACCTGGTGGAAATGGGTTTTGAAGGCTAGGGAATCCGTCATGCCTACATATATCCGATCCAAAGCCTGATGGAGCAACCGCTCCGTAAATCCCGCCGGATTCAGTTGGGAATGATCCTGAATGAGAAGCAGTAGCCGCTCTTCGGCGAATTCGGGCTGCTCGAAAAGATCATCGAAAAGCGGCGCGAAGATGGAAAGGTTCATGAACCCGATGGCTTCCGATTCGCTCATGGGTTTTCCCCGCAGCGAACTGAACATTTCACCCAGGGTGCTTCCCAGCAATACGTATTCGCGCAAACGATGGATTTCGGATACGGCCATCCGGGGACTATTCTCTCTAGCCTGCTCGATATTTTTTTCCAAGGTGTGGTAAATGCGGCTTCGGTTGCGTATCAGAAATGAAGACAGCGATACCAACGCCCCGAACGTCCCCATCAGGTTGTTTAACTGAATCGGCATAAGCATATTGTAGAAAATGTGGGCTTTCGGTGGGGGAGATGCCTGCCTCCCGGCACCCCGTTAGGGCTTTAAATGCCGGCAAATGCCGAATTCAAGTAAATTCCAGGGCATTTGTTATCGGAAATCGGAGCCGATACAATCCGAAACCGTTCCGTTTTTCCACAAGTTCGCACTCCCGGAAATACCCTGCCGATAGCCGAGGGTAGGGAAGGAAGGCATTCGCCACCAGCCAGGCTTCACCCCGCGATGCCAGAGCGCGGGCAGCGGCTGCGAGAACTTTTCGAGGAAAGGAAAAATCGACATCCTTGCCGGAATGAAAGGGGGGATTGGTCAACACCAAATCACAGTCGACAAAGGAGTGCTCGGAAAGATCCGCGCAAAGGGCTTCGCCTGGGAACCTCTGTTCCGAAAAATTGAGCTGTGTCATTTCCACGGCGGAAATCGCGGCATCGAGGGCGCCTACCCATTTCGCCCCGGAGCGATAAGCGGCAAGGCCCAGCAATCCCGCCCCGCAAGCCAGATCGGCGACCCGCAGATCGCGGCAATCGGGTAGATGTTGCAAAAGCAATTCGGTGGCAGGGTCGGTGGCGCGATACGCGAATAATCCGGGCCGGGTCCTATAGGTGAATTTTCCGGTGCGGAGAGCGTCCACCGTATGCATCAGGGTTTCGAAATACCCGTTGTCATCCGGTGTAATCGGCGAGGCCGCGGTTTTTTGGAATTGCAGCACCCGGCTCGACGATTTGATATGCAAGGTTTGCGAATTCCCGAATATCGCCTCGCCTTTTGTCGTCAGGCTTTTAATGCCCTCGTCATTGCGCCCGGTTACATAAAGCTTCCCATTCAATTCGAGATGCTCGAAGGCCGAATACAGGGCCGCCAGGTTTTTTGCGCCTTCCTTCTGAAGACGGTAGAGCACGGTATCGAAAATTCCGAGACCTTGTTTCGCTTGGGGGAAGTCGGAGAGGGCGCATTCCACCTGGGCCAAACCCGCCTCGCGCGTGTCCTCGGCATTCAGGGCATGGCTTTGCACCCAGGAGTTTTGCACCCAGGTTCGCTTAAATCCGGGCGCGAAACGCGGTATCCAGGGGCCGGGCGGGCATTCGAGAAGCATGAGTGAATTTCCTGAGATACGCAGGTAATCGGCTGCGATACGGGCGGCAGGATCAGACATGGCGTTCGGTCCCCAAGGGAAGTTCCAGGAGCGACCTGTCTTCGTCGGTCATGTACATCCAGTGACCCGGCTCAAGAGTGGGGGGCAGGATGAAGTTTCCCACCGCGAAACGATGGATGGATTCGCAGCGGTTTCCCACGGCGCCGAGCATACGCTTGATTTGGTGGTATCGGCCTTCGCGTAAACCTATTTCGAAGTTGCGCTCATCGATAAGGCGCAGTTCCGTTGGCAGGGTCGGTATTGCTTCGCCACGTAAAAGCAATCCTTCGCGCAAGCGGACGATTTGTTCTTCGACGAGAGGGTGCTTGGCCTCGACTTTATAGGTGCGCATCACATGCTTCCGGGGAGCGTTCAGCCGATGGTTCAAATCTCCGTCGTCGGTTAGAATCAAAAGTCCGGTGGTGTCGGCGTCCAAACGTCCTACCGGTTGCAATCCCCGTGATAAGAAGGGTTGGGGAAAGAAATCGAATACGCTCGCATGATGGGTGGGCGAACGGCTGCATTCGACCCCCGCGGGTTTGTGCAAGGCCAAGTAGAGATGTTCGTGATAGGGGATTTGGCAGTTTTCATCGGCAATCCAAAGTCCTTCGCAATCGAGCATGAGCTTGGGATCTTGGATGACCGTCCAATCATCTATTTCGGATCCGGCTGTGCGAAACCGGTAAACTCCGTGGCGAAGACCCAGAAGGCATTCCTTCCGGCTACCGAAACCTTGCGACTTCAGGATTTGCAATACGGGGAGAGTCAACGGAGACGCTCATAGATTACCAAGGCCCGGTCGAGACTGGTATTGGCGATGCGATAACGGTGATCCTTCACCAGTCTGTATTCATTTTCATCCACGCCCGCCATTTCCTCGTCCACATTGGGTCCCTTCATGAAAATGGCTTGGCCGCCCAACGCTAGCGAATTTCCGAGACGGGGAAGGGTTTTGGGAATGAGTTCGAAGGCGCGGGTGATGGCGCCTTGCACCGGTTGGGTAAAGCTGCGCGAAGTGAACTTATGGCCGAACACCGAGATCTTTTCCAGCTTGAGTTCACGGACGACCATTTCCAGGTATTCCACGCGTCTGGGCCTGGGCTCCGACAAAATGATTTCCGTATCCGGAGATATCAGCTTGATGAGTATGCCCGGAAAGCCCGCTCCGGTACCGATATCCACCAGAGGGCTGGGCCATTTACCCTGCAACAATTGGTGCACGACCAGGCAATCCGCATAATGCCGTTGCACGATGGTTTCGAATCCGATAAGCCGGGTCAAATCCTGATCATGATTATGCTTCCGCAACAACTGGTGGAAAATCCACAGCTTATCGAGAGTATCCGGGTCCAGGGTAATGCCATGGAGAGTCAGCATCCGGCCCAGTTCAACTTTCGACGGAGCGGGTCCTTTACGGGCGTGGAGGGGCGCTTGTCCTCCGGGTTTTACGGGCCCGCGTTTCGACCAGGATGGATTTTGCGGAGGGCGTCCCGGAAAGGAGCGCCCCGGGGGAAACTTGGAATCCTTATTACCCGGTTTCATGTCTATGGAGCTCCCTTTGATTCGGCCGGTCCCGCCGCTTCGGAATCGGTTCTATTGTCGTTTCCCACTTGGGGTTGATTGGTCATGTAATCGAAAAAGCTGCTGGAAAGTTCCTGTAACGTCAACATATGTTGGCGGTATTTCTGCATGAATTGATAGGAGGCCGTTTGACCCAGCCGGGGTTCAAATCCCATCCGCTTCGCCAGTTTTTCCATTTCGGCGGAGGAGGTGGGTAACACATGCCTTTGTTGTAAGCCTTGCAATTGCAAAACATGCTCGATACGCCGCAAAAAAACATAACTGGAGGATAGCAGTCCATAAAAATTGGAACTGAGAAGCTGATAGCGGTAAAGCAGGGCCATGGCCGTTTGGGTGTTGCCGGTAAGCAATTCCGGAAGGGAGTGTGCGTGTTGGATTTGCTGGTATTGTACGTAAAACTCGATGGTGCGAATTCCACCGGGACCGAGCTTTACTTCCGAAGTAAGCAGGTTTTCCTGCCTCAACTTGTCCAGGCCCATGAGCCGTACTTTCCGCATGCTCTGCTCAATCTTGGCGTGGTTTTCCGGCAATACGGAACCGGCCTGGATGGATGCGACGAGTTCCTGTCCCATGTCCATATTTCCCGCTACCGGCCGGGCCTTGAGCCAGGCCTGCATTTCCCATCCTTCCGCCGCTCCGCGGAAATAATCCCGGT
>CAYNXV010000094.1:0-13399 GCA_964401245.1 uncultured Bifidobacteriales bacterium
ACGCGCAGAAAACCGGAAGTCGGGGTATCGAGGCCGCCCACCATGTTGAGCAAGGTCGTCTTACCCGAACCGGAAGGCCCGATAACGGCGGTAAATTCGCCGCGGGCGATTTTGAAATCGACTTCGTTGACAGCGGTGACGGGCACCACCCCCGGATAGATTTTGGACAATTGTCTGGCCTCAATGACCGTGGTATCGGTATTGTTCATTGGGATCGGATAGCCTCCGCGGGGTTCAACTTGAGCGCTTTGCGCGCCGGGTATAAGGAGGACAGCACCGCCGTGACCGCCACCATCAATAACACCTGCCAGTAAAATTCAGCCGCCAGGGAAGGGTACACCGTCGTGTCGAGGCCCCATCCCGCCAAGCCTTCCGCCCATAGGGAAAGATCGATTCCGGTGCGACCGAGAATTCCGACTGTCAGCGCCGCCAAGCCCATTCCCACCGGGCAACCTGCCAAAACCAGAATAACGGTCTCCAACAGGATAAGAGTGAAAACGCGAGGTTTGTTCATACCCAACGCCATCAGCATCCCGATTTCACGCACGCGCTCCAAAACGGCCATGAGCATGGTGTTGACGATTCCGAACGCCAGCCCCAACAGAATGATGCCCATGGTGATGGTCATGCTTTGCGAAGCCGTGCTGAGAAAAAGATTCAATTCGGGAGACACGTCCTTCCAGGTTTGCACCCGCAAGTCGGCATGACGGGATTGCATTTCCGCCGCCACCGTATCCACCTTATCCGGATCGGAAAGCACAATCGCTATTTGATGGATACCTCCCTCCAGCCCCATCAAGGCCGCTAGGTCGTCGCGGCGAACAAAGGCCACCTGTTCATCGATGCGGGCGTCTCCGGTTCGATACAGGCCCGCCAGGCGGAATGCTCCGGAAGCGATTTCTCCCGACGCATCCTGAAAGGTCAATACCACCCGTGATCCCAGCGACAGATTATTGTCGAGCGCCAGCTTTTCACCGACCAGCGCAGGATTACGTCCGACGGCCTCGTCGAGATATTTTCCTTCGACCACCTTGCCCGGTAGATTCGTGACCGCGCGTTCTTCATGCGGGTCGATGCCCCTTATCTCCACGCCCAGGCTTTTACGGGCCGTGGCCAGCATTCCCCGGGCCAGCAAACGAGCGGCCGCGCTTTCCACATCGGGGTTGCCGCGCAAGGATTCAGCCAGCGTTATGCCGCCCGGTATGGTTTTGTCGGCCTGGAAGTCGTCGCGGAATGCAGGCGCATGAATCTGGATATGGGAAATGGCTTCGATTCCGCTGCGCAGCCTTTGTTCGACCATGCCCGTAAAGAAGGAGATGACGAAAAGCCCGGCCCACAACCCCATAGCCACCGCGGCAATCAGGATGCTGCTGCGGAAGGGGCGCCTCCATACATTCCTCCAAGCGATAATGGTCAGCTTCATCTTTTCATCGCTTCGAGAGGTTTGAGACGCAATGTCGTATACACGGGAAAGAGAGAGATGACGATGGCCACCGTCAACACCAACAAACCCTGGCCTACGAACACGGAGATATCGGTGGAAACGTGCAGTACGGGTTCGATTCCGAATTCCCGATAGGCTTCCGCCCAGCTACCCGTAAGTTGAATGGGGTTCCGAGAAAACCATAGGACAAGGGGAAGACTTCCCGCCATGCCCGCCAGCACACCCAAGCCGGCCAATCCCAGGGATTCGAGGAAGACCATGGTTCCCATGCGGCCCCTGCGCATTCCCACCGAAAGCAGCACGCCGAACTCCTGCCGACGTTCGAAAGTCATCATCACCAAGGTTCCGAAAATTCCAAAGGCGATAACCAGGTATAACACAGCCATGAAAATGTATCCACCGGCCCGATCGAAAGCGATGGCCTGCACCAAACCTGGAAGCATTTCCTGCCATCCCATCACCCGGAATTCTTCTCCCAGACCGGCAGCCAACGCCTCCAGGATAACCGGCAACTCGTTACGATCGCTAGGGTCGACTACCATGGAAGTCAATCTGTCCTCGGCCGCGTAAAAGTCCTGCGCCGTTTTGAGGGTAAGATAAATCATGCGGTCATTGAGTTCGGGAGAGCCGAATCGGAGGATGCCGACCACTTTGAATAAGCCGGCTGCGCTGGCGGCGCGATAACCCTGTCCGAGAAGCACCAGAGTGTCTCCCAAGGTCAGTTCCAACCTTTCCGCCAAACCCTGCGCCAGCAGAACCCCGTCGCTCCCGGTTCGCAAATATTCTCCGGAGACAAGATTATCCGCCAGGCCGGTCAGTTCCTGCTCCGCCTCGGGAGCCACTCCTATCACTAAAGCGGGGGTGGTATTACCTGTGGAAGCCAAAGCGAAGGATTCGAGGCGAGGGGCCATGCTGCGGACGCCGGGGGTCTCGCTAATCCTTTGCAGAAACCCGGCGCCGGGAACAAAGGTGTTTTCCAACACTTTGTCGTCCCAATAATCCGCCTGATGAACCTGGATGTATCCGGTATGCATGCCGGCCACGTTTTCCACCATTTGACCGTAAGTGCCCTCGTTCAAAGCCCGCGTGGACGTAGCCAACAATACCGCGAAAAACACCGAGGCCATGGTGATTAGGGAGCGGGCTGGGTTGCGCCAGAGGTTGCGCCAGGCGAGAATCAGTACCATTGCGGTAGCACCGGTGTCAGCGCAGTCCCATCATATGCCGTACCGTGAAGGTGGCGTCCGGAATGGGCACGTTGAATTTCGCCGAGTTGATTTTCATCACCGTGCTATGTCCCGGTTCATCGGCCGGAATGACCTCCAGGCGGGTAACCAGGGTCCGCCCTCCGAGTTCACCGACTTCCTTGGCGTCCATGGTGTATACCGGTTCGCCTACTTCGTCGTAAAACACGGCCCGGAGCTGAAGATAATCCGCCTTGTCTATCCACACCACCACTCTTCCCCATACCACGGGCGCCTCGGGCTTAGGCGTCAATTCGATTATCCAGGCGGGTCGATTCAACAAGGTATCTTCGCCGATGAGAGTGTGGGTGTAATCGACGACGAAGGAGGCTTCGCGCACAAAATCCTCATTCGTAAGATCCGTCCCCATCCACGATTGCGACATCATCGATGGTGGAAGCTTGACCGTCCGCTCCACCGAGGGAATCCAATTCCACATTTCGCGACCGACCTTCAAAAAAGCCGTGCCCCGTTCCCGGGCCGGAGCGGTCACCAATGCCAGGGACTTGTCCTGCCCCTTGCTCCAGGATTTTACCGCCATCTCTCGAGTCCAGGTCGGGCGCACCACCTGAATGGTCACTTCCGTGATGGAAGATTCCCCCCGCGCCCTCTCGTCGGCTTGGCGGATGATTTCCGTGGGGTTCTGTGCCTTCAGGGCGGTCGAAGCCACCACTACTACCAGGAATAACATCCGGATGATATGAAAAGTTGCCATGACTGAAAATTTAGTTTTTGGCCGACGGGAAGTCAGTTTCGGCGGCGATCACCCATCCCACCCGGCAAAGTCGGCAATACATACCGGCGGCAGAAATACTAACTTTTGCCCCAAACCCAATAATCCAGCGAAGGAGAGGTATCTTGGACAACGCAACCCTCAAAAGAATCGCCGACAACATCCGTGTATTATCGGCGGCCATGCCCGAACAAGCCAAATCGGGCCATCCCGGCGGACCCATGGGCGGCGCCGATTTCATGGCGCTTCTCTACACCGAATTCCTGCGTTTCGACCCCAAGGACATGACCTGGGTCAATCGCGATCGTTTCTTTTTGGACGCCGGCCACCTTTCCTCCATGCTTTATTCCACCCTGAGTCTATTCGGCCTCTACTCCATGGAAGAGCTCAGGAATTTCCGCCAATGGGAAAGCCCGACTCCGGGCCATCCCGAACATGACGTTTTGCGCGGAGTAGAAAACACCTCGGGCCCGCTGGGACAAGGCCATGTTATGGCTCTGGGCGCTTCCATCGCCGAGCGCTTTCTTTCGGCACGTTTCGGCAATTGGCTCGATCACAAGACCTACGCCTATATCTCCGACGGCGGCGTTCAGGAAGAAGCCTCTCAGGGCGTGGGACGTCTGGCGGGGCATCTCGGACTGTCTAACCTCGTCATGTTCTACGATTCCAACGATGTGCAATTATCGCATATGACCTCAGCGACCATGAGCGAAGATACGGCGAAGAAATACGAAGCATGGGGCTGGCGCGTGGAAACCGTGGACGGACACGACTTCGATCAGATGCGTAAGGCCCTCAAGGCGGCGCAGGCGGAAACCGAAAGGCCCACCTTCATCGTAGGCCGCACCGTGATGGGCAAAGGCGCGGTGAAAGCCGACGGATCGAAATATGAAGGTTCACCCAAGCTGCACGGAAACCCTCTCTCCAAAAGCGAAGCGTCCTTCGAAAAAACCATCGAGACTTTGGGCGGCGACCCTAAAAAGCCTTTCGTCCTTTTCCCGGATGTAGCCGAAGCCATGACAAAGGTCAAAGCGGAGAAAAGCGCGCAGGCCCTGGCCGCCAAGAACGGACAGAACGAGTGGGAAAAGAAGAATCCCGACCTCGGCAAAAAGTTCCATCAATTTTTCTCCGGTCAGTTGCCCTCGCTCGATTGGAGCGCGGTGGATCTCAAACCCAACGAAGCCACCCGCGCGGCATCGCGCGCCTGCCTGAGCTATCTGGCGGGTAAAGTCGAAAACCTGGTAGTCGCCTCGGCGGATTTGGCCGACAGCGATTACACCGATGGATTCCTGAAGAAAACCACCGCCTTCTCCAAGGGCGATTTCTCCGGCGCTTTTTTACAGGCCGGCGTATCGGAACTCACCATGGCCGGAGTGATGACCGGCATGTCTCTGCATGGAGGCGTCATTCCCGCGGGCGGAACCTTTTTCGCCTTTTCAGACTTTCAAAAACCGGCCATCAGGTTGGCGGCCATCATGGGAGCCCATGCCATCTACATCTGGACACATGACGCTTTCCGCGTCGGGGAAGATGGACCTACCCATCAACCTATCGAGCAGGAAGCCCAAATCCGTCTGCTCGAAAAAATGAACAATCTCGAAGGCCATCGCAGCACGTTGGTGTTGCGCCCGGGCGACGCCGCAGAAACGGCCATGGCCTGGAAAATGGCCTTGGAAGCCAAAACCCCAGTGGCCCTGATTCTTACACGCCAGCCGGTCACGGATTTGCCTGCTCGCGCCGGCACTTCCCGCTTCGAAATCGCCCAAGGCGCCTTGAAGGGAGCCTATATCGTCAATGACGTTTTCGACCGTCCCGACCTCATCCTGGTCGCCAACGGTTCGGAAGTGTCTCTCATGGTCGAAGCGGCTCACAAGCTCACGGAGACCAAGGGTCTCAAGGTCCGCGTAGTCTCGGCGATTTCCGAAGGATTGTTCCGCGAACAAGACCACCAATACCAGGAGACGGTGTTGCCTTTCGGCGTTCCCACCCTGGGATGGACGGCGGGTCTGCCGGTGGCCCTGCAGGGACTGGTCGGTCCCCTCGGACATGTGGAGGGCATGACCCGCTTCGGCGCCTCGGCGCCTTTCGCGGTTCTGGATCAAAAGTTCGGCTTCACACCTGAAAACGTGGTGGAAAAGGCGACGCGTTACCTCTCCGATGTCACGGACATGCGACGGCGCCTGACGGCTTTGGTCGAATCCGCCCGCTAGCGCCTAGTCGGATGCATAAAACCGGGTCACGTCGACGGTAAACGTCGCCGTGACCTTACTGTCCTGGACCATGAGAGTTACGGTGGTCGTTCCCACCCCAGCGCCTTCCACGCGCTGGCCATCCTCCGTAATCCTTACCACGCCGGTGTTTCCGCTGACCAAGGTGTATTTCTTGTAGGTGGCGTCCGTGGGCGTCCAGTCGATGCTGGGTGCTCGCGGCGAATTAAGCATGCCTATTTTCATATCACTCACCTTAACGGAAACCACGGGACGAATCACTTCCAATTGGAAGGAGGCCTTTTTCCCTCCGTCCAGCGTCGTAACCTCAATGGTGACCAGACCGTCATCAAGAGCCCGGACATGCGTAGTTCCGATTATTTGCGCACGGGCGGTGTTCGAGCTCTTGGCGGTAAAGCGCTTATCCGTCGCGTTGGTCGGGTTCCAACTCAATTGCCGACCCAAGTCGAAGTCCGGATCGCCGATATTCATGTGGAAGGGGGCGCCCGAAACCGAGATGACCGGAATTACCTGCTCCACCACCACCTCGAATGACTTGCTGACTGAGCCGGACTGCAACACCAAGGTGGCCAGACCTTTTCCCTGCGCGACCACCCGCTGCTTGTCCGAACTGATGGTGGCGACCGAAGTATTGCTCGAATGCACGAGGTTGTAGGTTTTTTCCGAAGCATTTTCGGGAATCCAGGTGATGGTAGGCGCCTTCGGCGACTCTCCGAGTATGAAATTCATTTTCGCCACTTCTACGGCGGTCAAGGCGACGAATTTCGGCTTTACCGTCACCAAGGCGGTATCCTTTAATCCGCCCTCCTCGGTGGTCAAAACCACTTTAGCCTGGCCGACGGCAACCGGGGCAACCTTGCCGGTTTCGATTTTTACCACGGAAGTATTGAGGCTGCTCAAGATGAAGTTCCGGTTCCCCGCGTTGACCGGAATCCATTCCACCTGAAGACCCACAGCGGCATCACCCAACCGGATTTCCATATCGGAAACCGTCACACCCGTCAAGGCGACGCCTGAATCCAGCGGCAATACCTCCGCCGAAAACACCGTTTGCTTGCCTCCATCCTCAGCTGTTACGGTAACCCAAGCTTTTCCCAGGGAAAGCGGTCTCATGGCAATTCCGCCGGCAATGGATACCACGGCCGAATCGGAGCTACTCAATGAAAAATTCTTGTTATGGGCATCCACCGGCTGCCAGGCAATCTCGGGAATACGATCGCCGTCGCCCAATCTCAATTGTATATTCGGGGCGGAAAGGGAGACGACCGGAGCAAGACTGGAAGTCACCGTAACCTCGAATGGAGCGTATTTTCCGCCCTCATCCGCGGCTATCAGCAACACCGCCGCGGTACCCAAGCTTATGGGACGCAGTTTGCCTTCCACCACCGACACGATGTGGGTATGCTGGCTTACCAGTCGATAACCCTTATTGGACGCATCAATGGGAGTCCATTGGATATGAGGAAGGGTGTCCCCCGAACCCAGGCCGAGGAAAAGGGGAGCTACCGTGACGGATTGAACCGGACGATAATCCTCCGGCCTCACCACCTGCACGGTGAAATTCGCCTTATGGGATCCGTCTTCCGATTCCACCGTGAGTTGCGCCACCCCGGGACTTTGCGGATACACCAGGTTCTGGGAGGCCGAAGCTATGGACGGATGGGCGCTTACCATGCGGAAATTCCGATAAGTGGCCGTGGATGGATTCCAGGTAATGACCGGAGGTTTGGGCGAACCGCCGACGATCAGAAAGAGATTTTCAGCGCTCAGGGATTGCACGCGGGTTCCCTGGGCCACCACGGTAACGTTGAAAAAACCTTTGATACCGGTTCCAGTGGTGAAATCGATGCGGGTGTTTCCCGCGGCAACGGGATGGACCATCCCCCCTACCGCCGCGGCCACCGAAGTGTCCGCGCTTTGCAAAGTGTAGGAACTGCCGGCCAGACCGGCGCTGTCGCCGCTGAAATAGGGCTGCATACCGGGATCTCCCACCCATATCAGCATGTCCCTGACCTGCAATTTATCGGAGGGGATGCGGATGGTGGTATCCGCTTTCTGGGCCAGCACCCGGGCCTTTTCCTCCTTGGCGGCCGTCAGACACTGCGAAGGGGCCAATGGACAGCCCGGAGCGTATTTCTCCACGCTGTCGGCCACTCCGTTCCCATCCCCGTCCTGGGTCCATTCGACCCCCTCGTAATTGGGACCGGCGGGGTCATGGGGATTGTCGAATGTCCGGTTGCACCCGATCAGGAGCATGAAGCCCGCCAGAACCGCGCCGGCGATGGACAGGAACGAGGCGGGTCGCGAAACGATATTAATTATTCCCGACATAACAACCCTCACATAAAAAAGACTCCGAAACCGAATCCGATACTGATGCCGGCCGACCCTCCCAGCCACAACCGGGTCCGGTCCAGGGTTTCCACCCGGGAGCGGTGATACATGGCGGCATCGCGCGATTGGGCGGAATTGAATTTCCGATATTCGCGATCCGCCTCCTTATCCGCTTCATAGGCCAAAAATCCCATCACCGCCCCGGCCGTCAAAAGGATTCCCGATGCGGCGTAGGGCCACCAGGCCTGGGATTCCTCCCCTGTTTGGGCGGGCTTCCAGACATTTTCCTGATTCTTGAAAAGGCCTGCGAAAAACTTTTGCTCGAATTGGAGGATTTTCTTGAAGTCCGGCGTGGCTTGCGAAGGCCAATCGCGCAATTTCTTGCCTTCGGCAACGTCGAAAAACCGCAAGTGAAGCGCGTAGACCCCTTTCTCCTGGGTCAAACGCGAAGCGACCAGGTGGGAAACGTCCGCCTGCTTGCCGATGGCCAGAATACTGTCGTCCGAAGAGGGGACTGCCCTTAAATCGATTTCCATGGCGGAGAGCAGCTCTATCAATTCGCGTTGGGTCATTACGTTGAATTCACGCGAAGCGTAGAGATGCGTGGTGGTTCGCTCGGCCATCACCCGCGAGAAGGCCAGCGAGGAATTCAAATCCACCACCGTCGTCAGGCCGCGCTTGGGCTGGGCCTGCAAGTTCAACTCGGAAGGGTCGAGATGGGATATCAAATCGCCCAGAACCGTTTGCACCGCCTGGGCCGGATTCCCCACCCGTTTACGCACCACCTCCCCCACCCGGGACCATACCGTCTGCACGGTTCCGACATGCACGAGATTCAAAGTATAGGCGTAGATTTCGCGCAACCCGGTGACGGTTCCGAAGAGGACGAAATTGGCTCCGACCACCGTCCCCGCATCGTAAGCGCATTGGAATTCACGACAGCCTTTTTCCGGCTCCAATCCGTACTGGCTGTATCGGGAGTCGGCGGAATCGCGCGGAATCACCTGCCAAAAGCCCGAATACTCCATGTTCTGCCGGAGCAATTCCCCCCATAGTCTTTGACCATCGCCTTCCACCCCCAGGTCAACGGGGTCAATGACCAGGATTTGAGGTGGACCGGAGGAAGGTTCGGGTCCGGCCGCACATAAACCGATGCTGAATGGCGCACATAAGGCGATCGCCACGGCAACCGCCCATCGAGAATTATCCATATTGCCCAATTATAGGGGGTTTCCGGAAACCAAAGTACGGTAATCTTCCGTTCGATTTTATGAAAATTGAGGTTTTGGAGTTTATTCTAGGATGAGAGTTCGCACCAGCGGCTATTGGCCGCCTCCACCACCTTTAAAAAATCATGATTGCCTGATTTATCCAATTTCTGAGCGACTATGGTATAGCTGTCGAGAGACAAATCGATTTCCACGCCTTGCTCCCCCGCCGCCTTTTCCAGCAGATTCTCGACCTCATTCTGGGTACGGGCCTGCTTGACCGACTCGATGAGCCGCTCGATTCTCTCCTTCTCCATTTCCCGCCTCCCTGATTGAGCTTCTATAGGAAAATGAAAATTTAAGCCGCCCCGCGCGCAATGCTAATCCATAAAGGTCCGGGGTATTCCGGATGGGTAGGTGTTATACTATCGGAATCATGCCCTTACGCGGAAGAAAGTGGATCGGAATGTTTTTCCCCTGTTGCTCCATGTATACCCGTGCCTATATGACCCAGGATGAAACCCATTACCGGGGCAATTGTCCCCGCTGCGGATATCCCGCCCTATTGCCTCCCCAGGGCGCCGAAAGGTGGACTCACGTTCCCCGAATGCCTGTCCGATCCGTCTCCGATCCTTCCTGAAATCCGACAATAAACTTCTCGCCAATCTTCCCGGTATTCCGCCATTACCCTCCTGCTACTTGCCTGAGGAGACTCATCGGGATTTATTTGCCTGACTCATGAACCGGGCATTGTTTAATAAAAGAAGGAATGACACAAAATCTACAGGGTAAAGGAGGAGAGGATGGATGGTTTGACAAGTGATAGCGGGTCCCTATCGAAGGAAAAGGCCCGAGACAAGTTGCAGGAAGTGAAAGAGGGTGCGGACGATGCCGCGGAACAATTCAAGGAGCGGTTGAAAAAAAATTTCGAGACCAGCCGCCATGAAGCCGGTAAAACCGCGGAAAAAGTCCGCGACCGGGGCGAAGACTTTCTCGACAAGCGCCGTAAAATGGCCGCTCAAGAGGCGGATAATGTCGCCTCGGCGCTGAAGAAAGCGGCGGAAAGCCTGCGTGAAGGCAAGGACGACACTTTGGCCGAATATGTCGAAGGATTCGCCGACCGGGTGGATGGTATTTCGCGGTCGCTTCGCGATCAAACCCCGCGCGAGTTGGTAAGGCGCCTGGGCGAAATGGCGGAGAGAAAACCCGAGTGGTTCGTAGCCGGAATGTTCGCCGCCGGCGTGACGCTGGCCCGGTTCCTCAAGGCTTCGCCCGATAAGGGAAGCTCCTCCTCGCCGGATTACGATGAGGAAAAGGAATCCGCCCCCACCGACGCCTACCCGGAGTCCTTTTCGGAGCAGGCATCAAGCTATGCGACCGGACCCGATTTCCACACCGAATCAGAAGGGAGGCGATGAAAATGAACGACCAAAAGAAAAGTTCGGGTTATGCCGCCGAGCCGTTGTATGCGCACGCGGAGGACTCCTACGAAAGCCAATCTCTGGCGGGTCTCATCAAGGAACTGCGGGACGAAACCCTGGTTTTGATGCGGCAGGAGATCGCTCTCATCCGAAGCGAAATGGGAGAGAAAATTTCGCTGTTCACCCGCAACGGAGTCTACCTCGCCGCGGGCGCGGTCACCGCCTTCGCGGGTTTGATAGTCTTTTTGATGGGCGTCAGCTTTTTCCTCCAATGGCTATTCATCGCAGCGGGTCTTTCCACGACCCTTTCCGCCTGGATTGCCGCGTTGCTGGTAGGCACCGTTGTGTTGCTTATCGGATACGGATTGATTCAGAAAGCCATCTCCGCCATCAAGAAGGAGTCGGTGGTGCCCCAAAAAACCATGCACTCACTCAAGGAGGATAAGGAATGGATACGCGACATCAGGAAATAGAAGCAGGAAAGACATCGGAATACGCCAAGCACACCGCTTCCCGCGACATCGAAAACGACATCCGTGGCACCCGCCATAAAATGGATGAGTTGATAGACCGGGTAACCGAACGGCTCCATCCCAGGCATATCCTGGACGATGTCTTGCAGGCAGCCCGGAAACCCGAAAACCAGGATGCGGCGATGCGACGGGCCCGGTCCGTGGGAAGGCATACGGCCGAAGCGGTGAAGGAAAATCCCTGGCCCGCTTTATTGATAGGAGCGGGAGCGGCGTGGTTCCTGTATAACCAACGTGATTCGTCCCGGGAAGAATCCGACATATCCATGAGCGCCTATCGGCGTCGGGGAGCATACGATGATTCCTCGGAAGAAATTCTCTACGATTCCGATTACGATGCCGCCTACGGGTCGGGTGAAGACGAATCCGGAAAGGACTGGAGCCAGGGCGGTCGCATCGAAGGCGCGAAGGCCAAAGCCGGAGACATACTCGAAGGCGGCCAGGAGAAAGCCTCGCATTTGGCCGACGAGGTAAAGGGCAAGGCTAAATCCTGGGCTCATGAAAGCCGGCAGAAAATGAAGCAGTATAAGGAGAAGGCCGGGAGCCGGAGAAGGTCCTATCGGGAAAGCCTGGGGAAATTGGGACACCGCACGGGAGAGAAGGCGCGGCACGGCCTGGAAATGAGCGGAGAACGGGCCTATCAAGCCCTGCATAACCATCCCCTGGTGCTGGGAGCCACGGCCTTGGCCGCGGGGATCCTGCTGGGACTGGCCATACCCGAATCCCGCCAAGAGCACAGAGCCTTGGGCGGCACTTCCGAGAAATTGAAAAATCAAGCTCTCGCCCAAGGGGAAAGAGTCTTGGAAAAAGCCAAGGAAGCCGGCGAAAGCATCGCGGAAAAAGCCGGGCAGGAAGCGAAAGCCCAATTTGGACAGGAAGAGCAGCCTCGGGAGACACCGGCCACTTGACCGTAGCCCTTATCAATATCGATGGGAGGAGACGCCGGAATAGAGCGGCGTCTCCTTTCTTTCGTTTCTTATCTTTAACACCATGGCCGACATCCCGGAACGCAATTTCCACTTCGACGCCGCCTATTACCGACGTTATTATCTCCATCCCGCTACGCGAGTCACCGATCCCAAGGTGCGGGCGCGGCTGGGGGCTTTTGTCTTCGCATACTTAAAGCATATCGATCTCCCCGTCGACCGGGTGCTGGACGCGGGCTGCGGATTGGGCCAATGGCAAAAGCTGGTGAAAAAAGCCTTTCCCGAAGCCCTATACACCGGATTGGAAGTCAGCGAATATCTCTGCGGAAAATACGGATGGACACGGGCATCCATAGCCGATTATAAAGGACGGGGCCGCTACGATTTGATTATCTGCCAGGGAGTGATGCAATACCTCGAAGACGGGGAGGCGGACTCCGCCATTGCGAACCTGGGCAGGTTATGCCGCGGCGCGCTTTACCTGGAGGCGCTTACGCGGGAGGATTGGGACCGCAACTGCGACACCCAAACCACGGACGGCGCCGTTCATCTGCGTCCGGCGGCATGGTATCGGAAAAGACTGGAACCGCATTTCATCAATCTGGGCGGCGGACTCCATTTATCCCACCGTTCCCCTACGGTACTTTTCGAGTTGGAGCGAGTCGGCTGAGCCTTACGCGCCGGCCTCAAACCCACGAAACGGAGATTTTGTATTGAAAGGGAGAGTCGTCCTTTCCCAGCACTACCACGCCTTCCTTACCTTCGAAATAAACCGGGCCGGTTCCGGAACGCCCTCCGATGCGGGTGCCGTTGACCAAGGCTCCCAGCTCGCTTCCCCGATCCATGACTCCGATTTTGCCTTCGCTGTTCTTTTCTATGCTGACGTGATGGCGCGAAATCTGCGCCGAATCCTCGTCCTCGATTTCCAGGTGGTTGTACAGAAAGGGATCCTTGCTCTTCTTTCCCACCTTGAAGGGAAAAACGGTGATGGGAATGGCGCTGTTTCCTATGGCGGCGGCCGCCTGGGGAGTCAATCCTTCTATGGTATACCGCTGCGATTTGCTCCCGGGGTCCTTTAGATTGGCAAGTCGCATCTGATCCTTGGCATCGGGATCCAGACTCGCGATGAGGGTATTGGCTTCGCGGAGTCGGGCGAAAATACTCTTGAGGAATCCGGAAAAGACATCGGGATTTTCCTGCATGGCGGCGAACAGGTCATCCCGGTGGAATTCGCTGACCACGGTATCTTCCACCGCCATCACGGTGGCGCTGCGCGGAAGCTCGTCCATCATGCTCATTTCGCCGAAGGTGGACCCGGCAGCAAGGATGGC
>CAYNXV010000095.1:0-13339 GCA_964401245.1 uncultured Bifidobacteriales bacterium
CAAGGCCAGGGTGACCGCGCTGGCGAGCAGATTCGCGAGAAAGATTCCCGTGAGTCCCATTTTCAGAATCAGTACCAGATATAGATTCGCGCCGACGTTGATAAGCACGTTTCCCAGCCGTATGGAAGCGTAGGCCCAGGCTTTGTGCGTAAGGCGCAAATGCGCGAAGGGCGTGACCGTCAAGGTGTCGAGTATGAGGATACCGATGGCGATGGTCAAAAGGGAATGGTATTCGTCAGGCACCAGAAAGGCGCGGCCCAGGGCGGGAAACACGAAGTAAAGCACTGCCGAGAGCAGGACCATCAATGCGGATTGGCTGATAAAGGCGGAAGAGAATATTCTCCGGCGGTTTTCCGGTTCGGCATCCGCGCCTAGGCGCAAATAGGCGGAGTCGAGTCCGAATTGATAAACGATGTTGAGAAAGGCCAGAAAGGCGAAGATGATATAGCTTACGCCGAACTCTGCGGTGGTAAGCACATGCGTGTAGAAGGGAACCAGGAGGAAGTTGAGAAAGCGGCTGAATATCGAAGATACTCCGTATATCAGCGATTCCTTGCCCAGGGCCTTGAGCCGGCTCATGTCGGAGCTTCCATCGGGAGCAAAGGATACAAAAAATCAGTCGCCGGTCGAACTCAAGCGGGCGTCGGAGTCGGCATCCCAGGCGCAGCGGAAGCCGATTTTATAATTCCGGAATCCGGGGCGGTTATTGAAGCGTACCGAAGGGCCGAGGCTTTCGGGTTCGCTGTACCAACTGGCGCCGCGCACCACCTTGGCCGTTCCCGATTCCGGACCCGTGGGATTGTCCAACTGGTCGGGAGAATATTCACCGTACCAGTCCCTCACCCATTCCGAAACATTGCCCATGACGTCATGCACGCCCCAGGGGTTGGGTTGTTTCGAACCCACTGGACGCGTGCGCTGCTCGGAATTGGCGAAATACCAGGCATAGCGCCCCGGGTTCCGGCCTCCCCAGAAATTTTCCCTGCCCGTGCCGGCGCGGGCGGCGTATTCCCATTCCGCCTCGGTAGGCAGGCGCCCGCCGAGCTCGCCGCAATATTGCGCGGCTTCGTCCCACAGCACCTTTTCGACGGGTAGGGAGTCGTGCAAATGATGGGAAGGATTATGTCCCATCACTTTTTTGAAATCGCCTTGGCTCACTTCGTATTTCTGTAAATAGAATTCCCGCACCGAAACGCGCTTGCCGTCCTTGCGGAGGAATTTGCCTCCGTGAATGAAAATCCTATCCCCGGGATCGGATGGGGCCCGAGGCCCCGTTTCCGCTATGGCCGAAATCCCGGCAGTCGAAAAATTCCAGACAGGGCTTTCGGTGACAAGGCGGCCGTCGCCGGCCTTTACGCTCCAGTAATAACGTTTTCCCGGCAGCAAACCGGACAATTGGAAAGCCGTGTCGTCCAAACCCTTTCGCAATATCCTATCCGGCGGATTCAACGTATCGAGGAAAATATCGTAGGTCACGATATCCCCGTCCGGATCGCCCCCCTTCCAGGCAAGATCGATTTCCAAACCCCGCGTCACCGAGTCCGGGGAGGGAAAAACCGGTTGAGGAGTGAGAGGCGGACGGTTCCGATGAAGCGTCGTGAAGCCCAAGCCTTCGGCCGGAAAAGGTTCACCTATGCCCATGGCGTTGATTCCCAAAACCCTTACCTTATATGCCGTTCCGGGCGTCAATTCGGGCAGCCGGAGTCGGGGACCGGGCGCCTCGAACCAATCCTGCCATTCCAGGCCATCCCACATCTGAATCCGGAATCTGTCGGCTCCGGGCGGACCCCGGTAAGCCAGCACGGCATGGGCCGTGTCGGTCGAATAGACGGAGAGAGTCCCCTTTACGGGAGGAGCCAGGTGGGGTATTTCGCGGGTAAACACCTGAAAGTTCCGCTTAACCGGCGCTCCTTCGAGGTTTGCGCCCAGCAGCATATGGAAATGCAGGCCGATATTGACGTATCGGTTAAGCGCACGCTCGGTCCAGGGAACGGAAGAGCCGGGAGCGGTAGGTTGGGCGATTCCCACCGAAGGCAGGGTTTCCGAGGAAAGGCGGAGAAACGGCTCGAATACGTGAACCGGGCCATGCCGACCGTTGAGGCGGACTTTGAGATTCGACTGCAAAGTCAATTTCAGGGTTCCCTCGCCTTCAACCTCCTGGCGGGTTTTGGAATAGGGCACCAAGGTATTATCCGAAGTCGGGTGCCATTCTCCATTTTTGTAATCGAGGCTGCCGCGTACTCGGCTTCGCAAATTCATTCCGGCTCTTCCCTTGATTTCGCCGGTTCGCGAAGTCGCATCGATTATCAGGTTGGCATTATGGGAAATACGGGCGAAAAGGCCCCGCCCCAGGGGAATATTGACTGCAATGGCTTCGGGTAGAGCCTCTTCGAGGCGAAAGGCTCCCACTCCGCGCAGGGAACCTTCGATGCTTCCTAAAAATTCGAAATCGCCCTGCACAGTGGAAGAGAAAACTTCGACACGGCCGTCCTTGATGCGTATCCGTCCGGTTATCCGGGGACGGGCCAGCACCCGGGCTTCGCTCAGAGCGTACTTCAGCCAAGCGCTTTCCGAATGTCCCGAAGTTTCCGGGCCCTGGATTTCCCGGGATCCCCTCTGGTCACGGAAGGCGAGGTTCAGGTTGATGTCGGTACTGAAGAAAATATCGCAGGAGAATATCGCATCGGTCAATGCCGCCGGAACGACTTCGAGCAACCAGCGCCTGCGCAGCCCCCCGCTACCGGGCACCGCCTCGAACCTTTGCACTTTTACCAGCAAGCCCCCCAAAGCGGTATCGCTGAGAACCATGTCTTCGCGGGGTAGAAAGCCGTCGGGACCTTCGAACTCGATAAGGCCCGGCCTCACTTCGCGCAACACCTTGAGAGCCGGGTCGCCGGCGGCATCCACCAGGTTGGGCGAGGCGACGAATTCCAAATCGGACTCTTCTATGAAAGCCGCCGCCTGAATCTGGTGACCGCTCACCTGAAGCTTCGAGAGGTCGGGAGGACGTACGGTGTCTTCCAGGGAGAGGGTAAGCGTTTTCCGCCCCACCTCCGCTCCTTCCACCGCAAAACCTCCCTGGGCAAGGCCGGCAGTGGGCAGCCCAAAGAGGGCGAAGGCTATCCCCGCAAATGGCAGGCGAAAAAATCTCATCATTGGACCCTGCTCAACACCTTTTTGAGCACGACACGCCCATTGAGTTTCAGGGTGAGAAAGCGTATTCCCTGCTTCTCATCGTCTGCGAGGGAGCGCATGGAAAAGTGGAATTGCCCGGACTGGAACTGGCCCTCGGCCACCGTTTCGAGGTTTTTTCCGTAGAAATCCCTCAGGGAGAGCTCCACATAACCCGGATGGGGCAACACCAGGGTCACTTGGGCGTTTTGCCTTCCCGCCGTCCGGATTTTCAACTCCAGGCTTTGCTTCGGTTCGGGCTCCGCCGGTCGGTCCTCACGTACCGGCTCTCCCAACCACAAGGTCTTTTCCAGGTCGCGGACTTCCCCCCGTACAGAGGTCATTTCGGGAAGGAGGATTTGCACGTTTTCGGCGCGCAGGGGCTCGCTCAGGATAACCACTACTTTCTGCTTTCCGCCAAAGGCGGTAACGCAGGCAAAAAGGACAAATGCCCCGAGTCCGGATAATTTCATGGGCACCCCCCCGAAAAAATTGTCTCGCTGGTGAACATTCCAGTTAAGTCATCACGTCCAACAGGAACAGAGGACTTAACCGGCCAGCCCGCCGGTATGCCCTGGTACGCCTAGATTATAATACATCCAAGGATGGCGTGCCGGGCAAAAGAGTTCCAGTCCTTTTATCGGAACCGGAGAAATAGCCACAGGATAGGATTATCCAAGCACAAAACACAAAAAACTAAAAATTAGTTTAGGAAGCACTTGTTGCAATCAAGTTGGATAAGCATTAAAATCGGGAAGTTCTTTTTAAAGAATACTTTAATCTCTCTGGATAAATTACCTAGCTTTATACGCACCTAGCGCTTTTTCTTTAACTGTCTTATATAACTTATGCAGAAATCCGACCTGAAAATCCGGGTCCATTCGGAGAATGTTTCAGAATTATCGGCGGTCCCCGGTGAGCCGGAACGGACTTTGTATACACCCGATAAAACCCACGATACCGTAACGGCCGAACCGGCTCCGATAAAACCCGCGCCCCGAACCCGTAACGTTCGCAGCCTCGCTCACTATCGGCAAATTCTGACGGCCATCCAGGTTGTGGCGGATGCCGCCACCATTTGCCTCAGCTTTCTGGCGGGCTATTGGTTATGGAGCCTCATCGGACCGTATGTGGCCATCGATCTTTACGAAAAGGAATCGCTCAGCCGCTATACCAGCCTGTTGGCGGTCACCTTGGCCACCACCCTCATCGGGCTGGAAATCCACGGCCTTTATAAACCGCAGCGCAGTCTGATGAATGTGCGCGAGTTCGAGCTCATCCTCAAAACCTGGATCAAAGCCAGTCTCGCGACTTTGGGAATCCTTTATCTTGCCCATCAGCTTTATTTCAGCCGCGGCGTTTTCGTGCTTACCTGGGCCTGCATGCTCGGGTTCCTGTTGGTCCAACGTTACGCCTTTTTCAAGTTCAACAATTACCTGCGGCGCAAAGGTTTCGTGGAAACCACCGTCCTGATTTACGGCGCCGGCGTCGTGGGATTGAAGCTCCTGGAGAAATTCAAACAATCGCCCAAGCTCGGCTATCACGTGGCCGGCTTCATCGACGATAATCCCGCGCTTTCCAACGGACAGGTTCATGAATTTCCGGTGTTGGGCGACTTCTCCTCCCTGATCCGCGTCATTCGCGAAACGGGCGCCAAGCGGCTGTTCATCGCGCTGCCGCAGGTTCCCTCCAAAGTGGTCATCGATATTCTCAACGTTTGCCGGAAAACCGGATGCGACTTTCAAATCGTACCTTCCTTATATGACATTGTGATACAACGCGTTAAGGTGACGGAAGTCGAGGGGATTCCCCTCATCGGCGTAAGCGAACCCACCTATTCGTTCAAGACCGTCCTGCTCAAACGCACCTTCGATTTGCTGGCGGCGGTTTTCCTGCTTCTCTTGCTAAGCCCGCTTTTTCTGGTACTCACTTTGGCGGTTAAATTGACCAGCAAAGGGCCGGTATTCTTCGTGCAGAAACGCGTGGGGAAAAACGGCCGGAAATTCCGGTTCTTCAAGTTCCGTTCCATGTCGGTCGATTCGCCGGTATACGCCTTTACGCCCCGCGATGGAAAGGATCCCCGCATCACTCCCATCGGCCGCTTTCTCCGCCGTAGCTCGCTTGACGAACTTCCCCAATTGTGGAACGTGTTGAAGGGCGATATGAGCCTGGTCGGCCCCCGGCCGGAAATGCCCTTTATCGTGGATCAATACAACGAATTGCAACGTCAGCGGCTGAACGTGAAGCCCGGCATTACGGGATTGTGGCAAATCAGCGCCGACCGCAAGAACGCCATCCATGAAAACATGGATTACGACATCTATTACATCAATAACCAGAGCCTGCTGCTCGACATGGTTATCCTGCTGCGCACCGTTTTCTCGTGCTTGCGCGGCGTCGGCGCCTACTGACGCGCCGGATTCGATAAACCGGATTCAAAATACCGGAGTCGAATTACCGGCGTCAAAGCTCGAATTCGAACTCGCGGCCGCCCCGACGTATTACGAGACGATTACCCGCAGGCCCCGCTTCGGTACGTCCCACTATTTGGGCGCCGATATCGAATTCGCCCGCAATGGCTATGACGGCATCGGCTGCGGCCGGATCGCACAGGATTTCCATGCGATGGCCCATGTTCAACGAGCGATAAAGTTCCTTCTCCCCCAGCGCCGACTCCTTTTCCAGGAGCCGGAAAAGCGGTGGTGGGTCGAAGAGATTATCCTTGATATAGAGGATGCCCTGGCCGAAGCGCAGGCATTTGGTTTGGCCCCCACCGGTATTGTGGAAGATGGCGGCCACCGAAGCCCCCTGCTGCTCCAGCACTTTGCGCAATACCGGAGCGTAAGTACGGGTGGGAGAACGCAGCGCCTCCCCTATGGTCAGCGCGCTACCGGGCAAGGGATCTTCCAAACGGTATTTACCCGTATAGGCCAACTGCGCAATTTCCGGCGCATAAATCTCGGGATATTTTTCCTTATAATAGCCGGAGAGGACTTCGTGGCGAATGGAGGTGAATCCGTTGCTTCCCAATCCGGAATTCTCGGCGGCTTCGTAGGTCGCGCGGCCGCCCGAAGCCAATCCGACAATCGCGAGACCGGGCCGGATTTTATCCCCGGTGAGTATGTCGGACCTTTTACAGCGCGTCACCAGCGTAGAATCGATAACCAGGGTGCGTATGGTGTCGCCCATGTCCGCGGTTTCTCCGCCGCCCGAATGGATTTCGATACCGAGACGGCCCAGGGTTTCCACCTGATCCCGATAGCCGTCGACCAGAGCGGAAATGACTTCGCCCGATATCAGTTTGGCGTTGCGGCCGATGGTGTTGGATAGGAGAAAAGGGCCTACCGCGCCTACGCAGAAAAGGTCGTCCAGATTCATCACCAGCGAATCCTGGGCGATGCCTTTGAAAACCGAGGCGTCTCCCGTCTCGCGCCAATGCAGGTAGGCGAGAATGGACTTGGTGCCCGCTCCATCGGCATGGATGATAAGGCAATGATCGGGGCTTCCGGTAAGGGTATCGGGGAGGATTTTACAGAAAGCGCCCGGAAAGAGTCCTCCGTCGCGCCCTTTCAGGGCGGCATGGACTTCATGTTTGTCTGCGGAGGCTCCGCGGTCTTCGTAGCGCATAATGACCGGAAAAGATAACAATCCCGCCAGGGGCGGGTCAGGCCGCTCGCTCCAGCGCGGCACGGGACCTCCGGTGGCGGACGAATTCGAAAACCATGGGTAGCAGCGAAACCGCGATGATGGCGAGAATGACCAGAGTGAAATTCTCCTGGACGATGGGTATGTTGCCGAACAGATAACCCCCATAGACGCAAATGGTCACCCACAGGATGGCTCCGGTTACATTGAAAAAGAAGAAACGGGTATAACGCATGCGTCCCATGCCCGCCACAAAAGGGGCGAAAGTGCGGACGATGGGCACGAAGCGGGCAATGATGATGGTTTTGCCGCCATAACGTTCATAGAAATTATAGGTACGGTCGAGATGGGACTTTTTCAAAAAGCGGGCATTCTCCTTGAAAATGGCCGCCCCGAAAAAATTCCCCGCCCAATAATTGACCATGTCCCCCAGAATCGCGGCGACGATGAGCAATGCCACCACCATATGGGGATCGAGAACGGTCACTGCCGCCAAGGAACCCGCCGCGAACAATAGGGAGTCGCCGGGAAGAATGGGAGTGACCACCAGACCGGTTTCGCAGAAAATGATGATGAACAGAATTGCGTAGGTCCAAGCCCCGTAATTATCGATGATTTGCGCCAAATGAACGTCGAGGTGAAGAAAAAGGTCGATGAACTCTTTGATTAATTCCATAGGTTCCCCAATACTGATTTTCGTGGATGCCGATGGCCGGCGCTATCCTACCGACTTGTTGATTTCAGCCATTATAATGCCCACGGCGTCGCCGACTGGACTTTGCCGCATGCGGTCGGCGCGTTCCTGTCTTTCGGACCAGAGCATATCCAATTCGAGCAATAGTCTGTCCGGCCCTTTAAGCTCTTCTTCCTGCACCACCCGGCTGTATCCGAGCCTTTCAAAGGCGGCGGCGTTGAGAATCTGATCTCCGCGCGAAGCCGCTCGCGAAAGCGGTACCAGTAAATTGGGTTTGCGGAGTAAAAGTAATTCGAACAGGGCATTGGCTCCCGCCCGCGACAAGACCAATTCGGACGCCGCCAATATATCGGGAAGCTCATCCCCCAGGAATTCGAATTGGCGATAATCGTCGATGGCGTCGAGAGCGGATTCACGCCCCCCTTTGCCGCATAGGTGGATAATCCGGAATCGTCGGGTCAGCTCGGGAAGCACGGAGCGCACGGCCTGATTCAATGCGCGCGATCCCAGGCTGCCGCCCATTACCAAGAGCACCGGCTTGCCGGCGGCATCGATGGGGAAACCCGCGGCTTGCAACCCGCGGGACGCGTCTCCCTGCAATAGTTCGGGACGAACCGGAGTGCCGGTATGGACGGCTTTTTCCTTTGGTAAATGCCGGACGGTTTCCGCGAAGCTGTAGCAGACGCGGCGGGCGAAAGGCTCGCATAGCCGATTGGCCAAACCGGGGCTGAGATCGGATTCGTGGATGAGGGCGGGAATGCGCAAAAGCCAGGCTGCGAACACCACGGGTACGGAAACGAAGCCGCCCTTGGAGAAAACCACCCGTGGGCGTCGTCGTAACAGAATGAAAAATGCCTGCACGGTACCCAGGATAATCCGGAAGGGGTCCGAAAAATTGCGCCAATCGAAATAGCGCCTTAATTTGCCCGAAGCGATGGCATGAAAGGGTACTCCTTTGGATGTCACCAGCGACTTTTCTATTCCCGTAGGGGAGCCGATATATTCAACCTCCCATCCTTCCGCCCGGAGGGCGGGCAAGAGGGCCAGGTTGGGCGAGACATGGCCGGCCGTGCCTCCGCCCGTCAGCACTATCCGTTTTACCCCTTCGGCGCCCATACTTCCTGGTTCTATCCTCTCCGGAAATGGGAGTAAGGTAAAAAAAGGTTGTGAAAAGGCGCTCAATACCTATTACTAACCGTTGGAATCGGTATTCACGGACGGATTCGCCCGTTGTCGACTGGAAGGGGATTCTCCGGCATGATATAATTTCAATCAGGGGCTCAGCGCTTCCAGTTCTGCTTCGCATCGATTCAAGGTTATCGTGAAACTCCCCCCTCCCTGGAACCTCCTCGAAAACGACATCGAAAAGATCCAGGACTATGATGCGGGCGCCGAAAAACTGGCGCAATTCTTTGTAGGCACCGAAGAGCGCCATCCTCCGGATGATTTGCTTGTGGCCTTGGGCGAAGCCGAGCCTTCGCGCGATTGGCTGGAACGCTTCTGTCTCAGCCTGCTCCACATAGAACCGGCCCATGCCCATGTCGGAAGGCGCGCCTTGCAGGCGAAGCGCCTGCACCGCACCTTCCAACGTATTGAAGTCGGCAGCGCCATTACACCCCACGAATTGAAAATGGCGAAAACCATTCGCGACGGCTTGGCCCTGGGGAGTCTGGTGGATTTCCAGGAGGCGGTGGGCCGGGCACGCGTCGCCTTTGAAGGGCTTCTCAAGGGAACGCCCTTGACCGATCCTGAAAGGGACGCCATGCTGCTGCTTATCGAATGCGAGGCCAAGGCTTTGCGTGAACGGGTCGATTGGCTTTCCGAAAACGTTGATCCCTACGACATGAAAGTGATGACCCGCGTGTTGCCCCGGCTGCGTATTTACGATGAATTGGTGCAGGGGGGAATCGAACTCGCCAAGCGCTTCAAGAATCGGGAACCCGTGGGCATCCCCGTAATGACCCTCTCCGAACGCATGAAAGCCTCGTCATTCGACAAGTGGTGGAAATCGGTGCGGAAGCGGCCGGAACTGGCGCAGTTGACACGCATTCTTTCGCTGCAATTGGAGAAGAAAATCGCTTCGTCCGATTTGATAGCGCTCAGCACTTTATGCCGATGGACGGGAGAAGCGATGGAGGAAACCCCGAGTCCGCTCGATTGCCTGGAGTCGGCCCTTTCAGGCTATGACGACGGTATTTTCACCTTGGCAACCGAGGTGGGAGCGAAGATGCTGATGGGACGGCTTACCGGCAGCGGAGCGAAGGTATACCGGGATCGCATCGAAGTGGACCTCAGGCACCGGGCCTATTCGCAGTGGGTGGGCAAAAACATGCTTTCCATTCCCTATTACCGGGGCGACGAGGCGCCTACCGACATTCGCACCCTCATCAATCAAAACCTGACGCGCGATTCGATACTTGAGGGTTTGCTCAACAATCCGAAAGTTTACCAGGCTCCCGGAGTAGTGGCGCATGTCGCCGCGGTTTGCCGTTCGGTAACCGTGCTCACCACCATCGCCAAAAGCAAGCATCTCTATTCGGGGTTCGCCAATCGCGATGTGCCCCTTACCCTGTTGCAGAATCCCTGCAATATCCCCATGACGGTTTTGCGGCCGCTCATCAACGCCCGCTATATCGGGCGGCTGGATTTGAAGCATTTGAGCCGGAACCGGGCCGGAGTGCGCCGCGAGGTGCAGACGGAGGCGGAGAACTATTTGCGATCGATTGCGTGATGGGTCCCGCTAGGAAGGGCGATCCCGACGCCCTCGACGCAAGGAGAGGTTGCGGAAAAAATCCCACAGGGTTTCCGTCTTGAAATCACGGAATTCGCCGGCGTCGAAAAAGGCGCCATGTCCCTTGGAGCAGACTTCGTATTGGATATGCCGCTGCCAGGTATCCTCCACGGTATCCATGACAATCCCGCAAACCGGGCATTTCACGCTTTCCATGGTATTGAAAGCCTTTCCCACCTCGGCGGCGCCGGTGTCGACGGCTTCGGCTCCCGGCATGGACTTGAGCTTGCGATGTTCCAGCCCGTCGAACCAAATGCCCTGGCAATTCACGCAGCGATCGACCTCGACTTCGTTGAATTTGACCTTTTCCATGGGCGAGTTGCATTTGGCACAGAGCATGAATCCTCCTCAAGCCGGCGGATACTTTTGCCGACGCTTTAAATAGAAGTATTCGTAGCCAGCCATTCAATAGCGCCCAGCGTCTTTTGCCAGCTTTCGCGGGCGCTCAATGCATATATAATCGCCTCTTCTTCGGGGCCGGGATGGGGCAAAGCCGGCGGAACCTTCGGGAGCGGCTTGCGGCGCAACAGAAAGTCCGCGACATGGGGGTTACCGGCCAAGGCCTCCTCCAAAACCAGATTCGCCTGCCTACTGGGCCCTTCGCGACGAAATGTCCACAGAGCGCGCGTATATCGGATATTCGGAGCCGGATCGTCCCGATAATGGTCCAACACTTCGCCCATATCCTCCTCGCATCCGGTATCGAACAGGCATTGCGCCAACAGGAAGCGGATTCCCAATTCATCCCGGGGATTGATGCGTAAAATATCCTTGATGCGGCGAAGCCCTTTATAACGCTCCTGCGAGTCGCCCTCGGGAGGACAGAGATGGCCTCGGGCGCGCCTGAGCAGCTCTTCGGAGGCACGGGTGGACTCGCCCGACTCCGCCTTCAAGGGAGCGGATTCTTTTAAGGCAGCCCAATCTTCCGGAGAGGGGGGGGCGTCGCCACCGAAAATCCGGTCGATGTTGGCGAATAACCTTTGCAAAGCGGGGTCTTCGGCCATACGGCGGGAATGGGTAAACGCCGATTGGTTCGCATCCATACCCGGTGAAGCCTGACTTGGTGAGCCGCCACCGCCGGATTTTGGGTGGCTATTTTCCTGATTCACCTTCCACCTCCGGTGCCTACTGGCTGGAAAGCCCCTGAAGTATAGGGCCAGAAAGCAAAAGGAAAATAAATTTTCTCTCTGACGGGCGCCAGTAAAAGCCGGGAGGACTGTATCAGGGAGGTTTGGAAGGGGAGGCGAAAGACTAGAAGCTGAGAAAGCCGGCGACGGGCAGAAGGCCTGAAGCGACGAAGGAAGACGGACCATTGAGACAGTAGGAGCGCATGGGTGAGTCATGCGAAACCAGCCCGCCTTGGTGGTCCGGGATATTGTCCGCCACCCATTTAAGGGCGGAAATGGGGTCCATATCGGCTTCGCATCGAATCACACGGCTTGGAGGCGCCGAATCCGGCGAAGTCTCTAAAGCTGGGGTGATTGCGCTGTCAAACATACCCAGGTAATATATCCTCGGTATTTTGAATCCGCTGGACAATTTTCACGCCCCTACTTTAGTTTTTATGGTTTTAGGGTATGGTTAATTCCGCGATAATCGGCAGGTGATCCGAAGCCAGACGGGTCAATTGCGTGCGAGGCACCTCGATTTTAAGGGTTTCGATGCCCACGCTGCAGAAAATGTGATCGATGCGGCTGACGGGATAGCGTCCCCAAAGCGTCCCATGGGGTTTATGCCAGGCCATATTTTCCTGGGCTTCGTAAAGCCTGCCGGTCAGTTTGCGATAGGCGCCCGACCAGGGAAAGGCGTTGAAGTCTCCGGCCAGGATGGCAGGTTCTTCGAAGGTTTCCGAACCTATCCATTCCCTCCCAAGCAGTTCCTGAACTTGCAGCATTCTTTCCTGGGAGAAAAGTCCCAAATGCGTGTTGATGAATTGGAGATGCTGTCCGTTGAGGGAAACCTCCACCCAAAGCGCGCCCCTTTCCTCCAGAGTGCGATGGGTAAGGGTGGGAAGGTGCCCCCGCTTGCGCAGCCGCATGGGCAAGGTACTGAGAATAGCGTTACCGTAGTCGTCCTGCTCGACCTGGGGAGTGAGGTGAAAGTGGAACCGATTCATGAGTATTCGGGCGATTTCTTCGGCTTGGTGGGCATACGAATGACCCAGGGGATACGAATGGCATTCCTGCAAGGCTATGAGGTCGGGTTCGTAATGATCTATCACTTCCGCGATGCGTTCCGCCGAGATTTTTCCATCCATGCCCGCGCACCCATGGATATTGTAGGTCATCACCCTCAGGGTCTTTTCGGAAAGCCTCACCTTGCGGCGATAGTCCAATAGGGTGGAGCGCCTGCCGCGGACGTGAAAGGCGCCATCGCGCAAGTCGGAGTGGCGCAAATAGTCCCGGTTGGAGGGAAGCGGCGCGTTGCCCGGCACCAATGCGAAAGCGCGGGTTTCCTCGTAGCCGGGTCCGCCGTGACCTCCGTTTTCATAGGCGAAAGTGAGCGGGCGGCCGCGAGGGCGCCAACCGGACAATACGAACATTCCGGCGTTGGGATGGTGGCACACCGCGACGAGATCGCGGGCGCATTCAGCGAGAAAGGGATGTTTCCCGCCCAGAACCGCGGCGGCATCATCGGGCATCAGGTAACGCCCGGAAGCGGTATATGCGATGGCCTTGAGGTCGGGGGTCACGGCGGACCCGGCTTCGGCGGAAGAGGAGCCATCCAACCCCACCGCCATCAGCACGATAGGCACCCCCACCCGGTCCACCAAACCCTTGGCCAGGGTTTCGCGTGTCGTTCCATCCACCGGAACGGGAGGATAGACATGGCCGATGGGGCCCATGGCAGTGACGAGTACGTCCTTTTGCAAAAGGGGAAAGGTCGCTTCCAACTCCCGATTGAGCCAACGGGTTCCTTTGAGGAGATAGCCTTCGATATGGCCTCCAAGGGTCATCGATTCGCCGGCCTGATTGAATCCCGAGTCGGTAGGCACGATTTCTTCGGCCTCCAGGAATTCGGAAACCGCCTGTGGCAGC
>CAYNXV010000096.1:0-7819 GCA_964401245.1 uncultured Bifidobacteriales bacterium
TTCCATCCATGCTCCCGATGGCAGGCGCCTGGGAGAGTGGAAGGTGAGTCCCGATACCCGGCGCTTTTCGTTTAACGGCGGGGAACTGCCGCCAGGGCTTCACTTCCGGAAGTTCAATTTCTAATCAGCCCCACTATTCCCGAAGTCACACCACGATACACACCAACAAAAAAGGCGTGAATCCCCGAAATGGGAGATCCACGCCTGCATGGGGATGCGTTAATCCGTCGTAACTAGGCTTCGACCAGCATCGCCTTGCGGCTCAACTTGATCTTGCCCTGGGGATCGACGCCGATGCATTTCACTTCGATTTCGTCGCCCATGGAAAGCACGTCTTCGACTTTTTCCACCCGGGTGAACGCCAATTCGGAGATATGCACCAGGCCTTCCTTGCCCGGGAGGATTTCCACGAAGGCGCCGAAGGTGGTTATGCCTTTGACCTTGCCCTGGTAAACGGTTCCCACCTCGGCTTCGGCGAAAAGCTCGTCCACCATCTTGAGGGCCATGAGCGCGTTGCCGCGATGCGGGGCCGAAATGGTGAGATTGCCCTCGTCGTCGATATTGAGGTTGGCGCCTGTGTTGGATTGGATGCCCCGGATAATTTTCCCACCCGGGCCGATGATGTCCTTGATGCGGTCGGCGGGGATTTTCTTCTGGAGAATAGCCGGGGCCAGTTTGGAAAGGTCGCGGGGAGCGGACATCGCCTCGTTCATCTTGTTGAGAATATGCAGACGGCCTTCTTTGGCCTGGTTCAAGGCGCGTTCCATCAGTTCGGTGGTGAGACCGCGCAGCTTGATGTCCATTTGAAAGGAGGTAAGGCCTTTCGCGGTACCGCAAACCTTGAAGTCCATGTCTCCCAAATGATCTTCGGTGCCGTTGATGTCGGAAAGGGTTTCGAAACGGGTACCGTCGGAAACCATGCCCATGGCGATGCCGGCCACGGGAGCCTTGGTTTTAACGCCCGCGTCCATCAACGCCAATGAGCCGCCGCATACGGAAGCCATGGACGAGGAGCCGTGCGATTCGAGGATGTCGGAAACCAGGCGGATGGTGTAGGGAAAGGAAGTGCCTGTGGGCAGCACCGGTGCGAGAGCGCGTTCGGCGAGAAAGCCGTGGCCGATTTCGCGGCGACCCACCGAGGTCATGCGTTTGGCTTCGCCGACCGAGAAGCCGGGAAAGTTGTAATGCAGCATGTAGTTCTTGAAGCTTTCGCCTTGCAGCGAATCGATGCGTTGCTCGTCGGTTTTGGTTCCCAGGGTGCAAACCACCAGCGCCTGGGTTTCTCCGCGCTGGAACACAGCGGAACCGTGGGCGCGGGGAAGGACCTGGGTATCGATATCGATTTGACGGATGTCGGCGGGGCCGCGGCCGTCGATGCGGATTTTTTCGGAAAGCACCATTTCGCGCATTTCGCTCCACTGGATTTCTTCCACGCAGGCTTTGATATCGCCTTCGCGTTCCGGAAATTCGGCGCTCAGCGCTTCCACGGTTTCCTTTTTGATTTTGCTCATGGTAGCGTAATGCTCCGTCTTGAGCATGGGCTTGTGGAAGGCGGCGACGAGCAGGGGCTTGGCCACCGCCTCTACGCGGGCGAACAACGCCTCGTCCTTGGGAGGCAGCGAGAAGGCGTCCTTTTCCACGGGAAAGCGGGAAATCAATTCCTGCTGGCCCTTCACTATGGTCTTGATGGCTTCATGACCGGCAAGCACGGCCTTGAGCATGAGTTCTTCGGAAACCTCGAAGGCCGAGCCTTCCACCATGTTGATGGAAGAGGCTGTGCCGGCGACTATGAGTTCGATGTCGGCGGTTTCGATTTCCTCGAAAGTAGGATTGACGATGAAAGTACCGTCATTGCTCCCGATAACCTTTACAGCGGCGATTTGCTCTTCGAAAGGCAGGGTGGAGAGACCGATGGCAGCGGAAGAACCGATAAGCGCCAGAGTATCGGCATCATATTGATCGTCCGACGAAATAACGGTGCAAACGATTTGCACTTCGCGTTTGTAGCCCTCGGGAAACATGGGACGCAAAGGCCTGTCGATAATGCGGCAGGTCAGGGTTTCCTTGTCGCTGGGCCTGGCCTCGCGCTTGATGTAACCGCCGGGAAACTTGCCGGCCGCGTAATATTTTTCCCGGTATTCGACGGTGAGGGGAAAGAAGTCGCCTTTGGATTCGGGGCCGGCGCATACGGTGCAAAGCACCATGGTGTCGCCCAATCGAACCAGAACGGATCCTCCGGCCTGCTTGGCCAGGCGCCCGGATTCGAGGGAAATGACTTTGCCGTCTGCCAGCGTAATATTGACTGTTTCTTTGGACATGGAATTAGGACTCCTTTAAGACACGACGCTCGTCGTGCGGTGTTTGGTTCGATGGGGGAAAATTTGATGACGGAATTGGCAAGGAGCATGAAGGCTCGATGTACGTCATGGGGGTGTATGGTCGTAGAATGGAAGTGTACTTTGTTTGATTTGAATGCTGCCGGTGGACTACTTACCCTTTTCAGCTTTTATCCAGCTATTTATCGCAGGCGGCAATTTATACACCCTGCGAAAGTACGAAATGCGGAAAATGTAGCCCCCGGTGGCTGAATTGGCAAGATTTCGCACGGTCCAGGAGCCAATCAGCTATCCATTATACAAAATGGACCACTTTTCACAATTATTCCCGCTCCCATAAAAAATCGGAGGCGGTTCGGTTTTTCGGGTTTCGCGCAACGGTTGAGCCTTGCAACCGAGCCTTCGGGGCTGGCAATTGGAACCTTTCGTTGGTAAGTTTGGCGGGTAAACCACTCAATCAAAGCTCTATTTTCCTCCCCTCGCTAAAGGTCCTCCATGTCCAAAGTTCCATTTACTGAATTGCCTCTTTCCAAAGAGGTGCAAAAAGCCATCTCCGAAATGGGCTTCGAAGAAGCCACGCCCATTCAAAGCGAAGCCATTCCCCTCATTCTGGACGGCAATGACGTCACGGGACAATCCCGCACCGGCACCGGCAAGACCATCGCCTTCGCGGTTCCCGCCGTGGAGTTGGTGGATGCGGGCAAGGCCTTCACCCAGGCGCTGATTCTCTGCCCCACGCGCGAACTCTGCATCCAGGTCGCCGAAGAGGTGAATAAGCTGGCCAAGCATAAAAAGGGGATTCACCCGCTGCCGGTATACGGGGGCCAACCCTACGAGCGGCAATTGCAGGGATTGAAAAGGGGCGCGCAAATCGTCATCGGCACTCCGGGCCGGCTCATCGATCATCTGAACCGGGGGTCGCTCAAACTGGACGGCGTCAAGCTGGTGGTATTGGACGAAGCCGACGAAATGCTCGACATGGGTTTCCAGGAAGACCTGGAGACGATTCTCAAGGCCATGCCCGCGGAAAAGCAGACCGTGCTTTTCTCGGCCACCATTCCTCCTGGTATCCGCCATCTCATCAAGAGATACCAGAACGATCCCAAGACGGTGCGCATCGCGCACGAAGCCTTGGCGGTGCCCTTGACGGTGCAACATTACATCGAAGTCAGGAACCACATGAAGCTGGAGGCGTTGTGCCGTTGCCTCGATTTCCATAACGTCAAGCTGGGAATCGTTTTCTGCAACACCCGCATACGCGTGGACGAATTGGTGGGGCAATTGCAGGCGCGCGGCTACTCTTCCGACGGCTTGCACGGCGACGTGAAGCAAACCCAGCGCGATCGCGTCATGGGTCGTTTCCGGTCGGGACAAATCGAGATTCTCGTCGCCACCGACGTTGCCTCCCGCGGAATCGACGTGAAGAACGTGGAAGCGGTTTTCAATTACGATTTGCCCAAGGACGAAGAGGATTACGTGCATCGCATCGGCCGCACGGGCCGCGCCGGACAGGAAGGTTTGGCCATCAGCTTCATCACGGGAAAAGAGGCGTACAAGCTTCGCGAAATCCAGAAGTTCATGAAGGCGAAAGTGGAGCGCAAGCCCATTCCCTCGTTCGACGACGTGGAATCGGCGCAATACGCCCTTTTGCTCGAAAAAGTGCGGGAAACCATGCGCGCGGGAACCTCCAAAAAAGTGTCCGTGCTGGTGGAACGCCTCACGGAGGCGGAATTCACGGCTGTCGACGTCGCTGGAGCCTTGCTGCAAATGGCGTTGCCCAAGGTTCCGGAACGCTCCGGCAAGGACGAGGTTTCCGACTATGCGGGCGGCTCCGGCTCCGCTCCGGTCAAGATTTTCCTGAATATCGGCAGGTTGCAGGGCGTGCGCGCGAAGGACGTGCTGGGCGCTTTGGCGGGAGAAACCGGCTTGCCGGGCAAACTTTTCGGCACTATCGACGTCAAACCCAAGCATTCGCTGGCCGAGGTTCCGGAGGAGCATCTGGATATGATTATCGAAAAGATGAAAGGCGTGCGCCTGAAAGGCGTTGTCGTCAAAGTCCGAAAGGCGGAATTTTAAGAGATCCCCGTCTCGCGAAAATCTATTTTCCGAGTTCAACTGCGCCGCCGATCCCGTGATCGGCGGAATGCAATTGTCCAAGAGGAGGCGGACTCCCCAGGAGTCCGGTGGGAATGGATTATCTCACCGTCAAACTGCAGGGATTGCGGAAAAGCGCTGAGCTTATCGCTCAACGCGTATTGGCTCCTTTAGCCATCGATTGCGACCTGAATTGCATCTGGCCCGAAGCCCAGCTCCAAGCTCTCGCCCGCGAAGGATGGCTCGGATTGCACGTTCCCCGGAAATTCGGAGGGCGGGGTGAAGGCCTGTTGGCGTTGGCGTTGATTTCCGAGGCGTTGGCGAAGGAATGCCCTTCCACCGCCCTATGTTTCGGCATGCACAGCGTCGCCACGGCCGTGATGGCTGCCACCGCTTCTCCCCATCACATCAGCGCGTACTTGCGTCCAATTGCCGAGGGAAAGCACATCACCACCCTTTCATTGGCTGAACCGGGCAGCGGTTCCCATTACTATATGCCCGAAGCCGATTTGCGGATAACGGAAGATTCGCTGAAGGTCAACGGCGAAAAGGCTTTCGTGGCGGGCGGCAGCCAGGCCGACTCATACGTACTGTCGGTTTCGGCCGGAAGGGACGGTGCGGACGACGATGATTTCCATTGCGTGGTGGTCGACAACGATGCTTCCGGAATTTCATGGGGCAGGCCTTATAACGGATTCGGATTGCGGGGCAGCGCGGTCCGTCACATGACCTTGGAAAACGTGGAATTGCCCAGGGAAAACCTGCTGGGCGGGGAAGGCGATCAAATCGCATCCGTATTCGAAATCATTTCGCCCTATCTCCTGATTTCGATGGCGGGGATCTATTTGGGTATAGCGAATGCGGCTTTGGAGGAGGCCATCAGGCATGTCGGCGCGAGGAGGCATTCGGATACCCAGACGGGCTTGGCCGATCTTCCTTCCGTGCAACAGACGATAGCGGAACTTTTCCTACGAGTGGAAAAATGTCGCTGTTTGGTATACAGGGCGGGAAGCCAAGGTGATTTGGGGGACGACCTGGCGCTGATGCTTCTGCTTTCCGCGAAAATCGACGCCGTAGAAACGGCGATATATGTGACCAACGAAGTCATGACTCTTTGCGGAGGAATCGCCTACGCCGAAAACGGCCGGCTGATGCGAATGTTGCGGGATGCCCGTTCGGGGCAGATATTGGCTCCCCCTACGGCCATGGCGAAAGAGTGGATCGGAAAAGGGGTGCTGGGATTGCCGATGCTATGACATTCCAAGCGGCCGATATTTTTTGGGTGGACGACGCCACCGATTATGAAGCGGGAGGGGATGGTCCGGAAATCGCGGCCCGTGCCGTGGGAGCGGATTTTAAACGCGTATCGGAATCGCAAGCCATACGGCTTCGACGGGAGCGCGAGGTGCAGTCGGAGCCGGCCGCTTTCATCATCGGCCGGAATTGCAAGCATCCGCTTCGCACTTTGCATATCCTGAGCCGGACTTATTCGAGGGCGCAATTCCTTTTTGTTTACAATCCCGCCTGGCCCGATTTTGTGCGTCGCGAATTGAACCGGATCCCACGCCTAAGCCGATTCGCGGTTGCCGAACTGGATGACCGGCAGCAGTGGGAAAGCCTGATACGCGAAGCCGTGCAACTTTCAATCCACCGCCGCCGATTCGCCGGCAAGCTTGCGAATTTACGGAGGCAGATAGTTAATCATCCCGTTCCGGTGAATGTGGAACACTACCGGGAATCGGTGCAATCCGAACTGTATTTGCTGAGCATTTCCGCCAATTCACCTTATGGAATAATCTGTCTGGATAATTCGGGAAAGGTGCGAGCCTGGAATCGCGGAGCCGAAACGATTTTCGAAGTCAGGGAGGAAGATGCGATTGGACGTCTTTTTCCCGACCTTTTCTCCGGTTCCGCCCTCGGCCAGGCACGAAAATTGATTTTTCATGTGCAGGAAAGTCGGATTCCGGAGAGTGGGCAACTGGATTTCCTGAACGACTCGACAAAGCGCGAAGTGGAAGTGAACATCGCTCCCGTCCTTGACGGCTCCGCCGCGGGTGATCCGCTTATCGGGATTTCCGTTCTGGCAGTAGACGTTTCCGAAGGCAACCGGGCGAAGGAATTGTTACGGGAAAGCGAAGTAAGGCTCCGGGAAATGGAAAAGATGGAATTGGTGGGCCAACTGGCAGGCGGTGTGGCGCATGATTTCAATAATCTGCTCACGGTAATCTGCGGATATACGAATCTCGGCTTAAATGAAATCGACGCTTCTCATCAGGTGCATGGATACCTCCAGGAAATCCGGAAATCATCGGATAGGGCCACCGCCCTGACTAGGGAATTGCTGGCCTACAGCCGTCGCCAGATATTGAGGCCGGTAAAAACGGATTTGAATTCCGTGGTAACTCAAGCAATGCCGATACTTCGTCACATTCTGACCGAAAGGATTGAGTTGGTTTTCGCGCTCGGGGAAAATCTCCGGGAAGTTCTCGTAGATCCTCTGCAAATCCGTCACGTTATTTATAATCTGGCGCGCAATGCCCACGACGCCATTGTCGGCGCAGGTAAATTCACCATCGAAACGACGAATTACGAGCCGGAATTCCGTGATTCCCCTGAGTCTGATACCCGCCCTCGGCCACAGGTCATGCTGGTCCTGAGCGATACCGGAAGAGGTATGGACGACGATACCAAAAGACACATTTTCGAACCCTTCTTCACGACCAAGTCCGTGGGAAAGGGAATCGGTCTCGGCCTTGCCAGCGTCTATGGAATAGTCCGGCAAAGCGGCGGCCAAATCCAGGTCTTCAGCGAACCGGGGCAGGGAACGACTTTCCGTATTTTCCTGCCGGGAGTCTGAGGGTGCAGGCGAAGAACCGTGCGCGTGGGAAGGGTGAGCTCCGATCGCTTCAGAACGGCCAGATGAACGGAATGATGATCACGGCGAGGATGGCCAGGAGTATGTTCAACGGCAGACCGATGCGAAGATAATCGCCGAAACGGTAGCCTCCGGGTCCGTAAACCATCATATTGGTCTGGTATCCGATGGGCGTGGCGAAGCTGGCCGAGGCGGCCATCATAATGGCGATGATAAAAGGCCACAGGCTGACGTCCATGCTCTCGGCCGTCGCCTGGGCCAAGGGAAAGGCCAACACGGCCGCGGCGTTGTTGGTGATGATTTCCGTGAAGAAACTGGTAATCGCGTAAACGGCGAACAAGGCCAACCAGGGGCTGTCGCCCGCCACCCCCATCCATGCGTCGGCGATCACCGATGCGGCCCCGGAGCGGCTCAAGGCTTCGCCCAGACCCAGCGACGCCCCGATGACGATAAGCAGGGACCAGTCGATGCTCGCGCGCGCCGAAGGTCCGGTGGTGCAGCGGGTCAATATCAT
>CAYNXV010000096.1:7919-13192 GCA_964401245.1 uncultured Bifidobacteriales bacterium
ACCAGTCGATGCTCGCGCGCGCCGAAGGTCCGGTGGTGCAGCGGGTCAATATCATCAGCCCCGCACCGATGAGGGCGGCGTGCAAAATGGGGAGCAGGGAAACCGATGCCGCGAGAATCACTCCGACGAGAATCGTCAGCGAAATACCCGCCTTGTCATGCCGCGGCGCGGCGGCGCCCTGGATTTCACTGACCAGGAGAAAGTCGCGTGAATTGCGCTGTTGCACCAGGAATTGAGGTCGGGCTTCGAGCAGCAGGGTGTCGCCCGGGCGCAATTCCATGTCGCCCACCTTGCCTTTGATGCGCTCGCCGTTGCGCGCCGCGGCGATAACCACCGCATTATAGCGCGAACGGAACCGCGCCTCGCGGATGTTCTTTCCCGCCACCGGCGAAGTGCCCGAAATCACCACTTCGTAAAAGCGCCGCTCGGGCCGGGGCGTATTCAGCTTGAAAACCTGATCTTGCGCGGGCATCAATCCCTTGAGGCGCATGAGGTCGGCCACCGATTCGACGGCTCCCACGAAAAGCAATCTATCGCCGGCCCGCACCATTTCGCGGGGCGACGCGGCGGGAATGGTGGAGCCCTGTCTCTCAATCTCGGCCACGAAAGCGCCGGGCAGATGGCGCAGTCCCGCATCTTCGATGGTCTTTCCCGCTATGGGGCTGTCGGGCTGCACCACCATTTCTATCCAATATTCCCGGCTGTTTTCGGGTTCGGCCAAGGGCGGCTTGCGTTCCGGCAGCAGCCGTCGGCTGACCAGGAGTATATAGGCCAAGCCGAACAGACCCGAGGGGATGCCCACCTTGGCCAATTCGAAAAAACCGATTTCGCCGAGATCCGTCCGCGTCAGCACCAAACCGTTGATCACCAGATTGGTACTGGTGCCTATCAGCGTGCAAGTGCCTCCGAAAATGGCGGCGTAACTCAGGGGTATCATCAGCTTGGAAACGGACAGACGCTGACGACGGCACCAATCCTGCACCGCCGGCACCAACATGGCCACCACCGGGGTGTTGTTCAAAAACGCGCTCATTCCCATTACCGGCAACATGAGACGAATTTGAGCCGTCCAAACGGAGCGGGGACGGCCCAGCAGGCGCTGGCCCAAGGCATGCACCGCTCCGGTATCGACCAGTCCCGCAACCACCACGAACAAGGCGGCGACGGTCCACAGGCCGGGATTGGAGAATCCGGCCAGCGCGACATCCGCCGGCAATACCCCCGTGACCAGGAGCAGGGTCAGGGCGCCGGCCAGGATGAGATCGGGCGAAATGCGCGACAGGGTCAAGGACAGGAGCGTCAAGACGATAATCGCTAGGGTAATCCAGCCGTCGGGAGTCATTTTCTACCTGCCACTTATTTGCCGTATCCAGCCGGAAAGGTAATAATAACCCCCTGTCCGCTATTGAAGACACGCCCCAAAGGTTTTAAGTATTGAACCGATAAATCCGCTTCGGCGAACCGAAACGGGAGGGTGATTTTGGAAGATATGGACTTGAATCTGACGCAAACCACGCGCATGTATACCAAGGCGGAGCTATGCCTGTGGGAACCCAAACCCGAGCCCTGCAGTCTTGTCATATTCGGGGCTTCCGGCGATTTGACTCTCCGGAAGCTGATTCCCTCGCTGCTTCACCTTTACAACAAGAAGTTGCTGCCGGAGAATTTCTACGTCGTGGGCGTGGCCCGCACCGATATGGACGACGAAGGCTTCCGCGCGAAAATAGCTGAGGCCCTGGGGGACGAGGTTACCCAGGCGGCCGCATCGGGTTTCGCGGATTTCATCAGACGCTTTCATTATTACAGCTGCGAATACGGCGACCGGGACGGTTACCTGGGGATGAAGAAAACTCTGGAAGCGCTGGATGGGACCTTCGGAGTGGCGGGTCGCCGCGTTTTCTACTTGTCGACCCCGCCCTCGCTCTATCCCGTAATCGTGCGCATGCTGGGAGAGGCGGGCTTGAACCAGACCCCCGGAGACGGCAAGCCGTGGGTACGCGTGGTGGTGGAAAAACCCTTCGGAAACGATAAGCCCACCGCCGAACAGCTCAACCGCGATTTCCATTCGGTGTTCGACGAATCGCAGATATACCGCATCGATCATTACCTCGGCAAAGAGACGGTGCAGAACATCATGATGTTCCGATTCGCGAACATCCTTTTCGAACCTGCCTGGAACCGGAATTACATCGACCATGTGCAAATCACCGCGGCCGAGACATTGGGCGTGGAGCATCGCGCGGGCTATTATGAAGAGTCGGGCGTCGTGCGCGACATGTTCCAGAACCACTTGCTGCAATTGGTGGCTCTCATCGCCATGGAGCCTCCCTCGCGCTTCGAGGCGGATCCCATCCGGAACAACAAGATAGAGGTTTTCAAATCCATCCGCCCTTTCACCAAGGCCACCATCGACAGGGATACGGTGCGGGCCCAATACTCCGCGGGCAGCATCCAGGGAGCGTCGAGGCCAGCCTATCGCGGCGAAAAGGGAGTGAAAGACGACTCCACCACGGCCACTTTTGCCGCCATGCGGTTCGAGGTCGACAATTGGCGTTGGGCGGGAGTGCCTTTCTACGTGCGTTCGGGAAAACGCATGGCGGAGCGCGTCACCGAAATAGCCATCCAATTCAAGCATGTTCCGGTATCCATTTTCCAACCTATTCCCGCCGAACAGCTGGCGGCCAACGTGTTGCGCTTCCGCATCCAGCCGGACGAAGGCATTACCATGAGCCTGGAAGCCAAGTATCCGGGACCCAAGCTGTGCCTAGGCACCGTGAAAATGGATTTCAATTATCAAAAGACCTTCTCCATGGCGCAGCCCGAATCCTACGCACGCCTGCTTCTCGACTCCATGACCGGCGATCAAACCCTGTTTTCGCGCAGCGACGGAATCGAGGAGTGCTGGAACATTCTCGATCCCGTGCTCAATAAATGGGAAAAAGACGGGGATAAGGGATTGCGTTTCTATCCGGCCGGCAGTTGGGGCCCCACCGAAGCGGCTGCGCTCCTGGGTCGCGACGGGCGCACCTGGGATCTCCCTTACGATTCGTTGGGTTGACCCGGGAGCATGGCTACCGAGAAGCATGAAATCCTCCTGGCGGGAGACGTCGGCGGAACCAAAACCAATCTGGCGCTGTATGCGTTGGAGAAGCGACATCTCCGCGAATTGGCGTTCGCCCGCTATGTCAGCGCGGAGTTTCCCAGTCTCGACTCGATGGTGCGCGATTTCCTGAAACACCACCCTTATAAACCGGCGCATGCCGGTTTCGGGGTTCCTGGTCCGGTAAAAAACGGAAAAAGTGTGGCTACCAATTTGCCCTGGGTCGCCAATGCCGACAGGGTGGCGCGCACTCTGGGAATAGACCGCGTAGGCCTCATCAACGATTTGGTGGCCAACGCCTTGGGAATTGAGGGATTGCGTTCGCGCGATTTATTAACCTTGAACCAAGGGCGCGCCAACCCCAAGGGCACTCGCGCCCTGGTCTCCGCCGGAACCGGATTGGGGCAGTCCCACCTGTTTTGGGACGGCGCCGCCCACCATCCCTCCCCGTCGGAAGGCGGTCATTCGGATTTCGCACCACGTTCGCGGCTGCAGGCGCACCTGTTTCTGCATTTGCACGCCAAGCACGGCCATGTAAGCTGGGAACGGCTCCTTTCGGGCCGGGGACTTCATAACATCTATGTCTTTCTCAAGGAGCACAAGGGTGTTCGCGAGCCGGCTTGGCTTACGGCGGAGTTGAAGCGGGGAGACAAGGCCGCCGTCATTTCCAAGGCGGCCCTGGAAGGCCGCTCCGCGCTTTGCGGCCGCGCTCTCGACCTCTTTCTGGATATTTACGGAGCCCAAGCGGGCAATGTGGCGCTTTCCACCTGGGCCACGGGCGGCGTATATATCGGAGGGGGAATCGCCCCCAAGATCATCGCCCGTATGAAAAACGGAATATTCATGAGCGCCTTTCTGGACAAAGGGCGATTATCGCCGCTGCTCGCCGAATTTCCGGTGCGGGTGATTCTTAACGACAAAACGGCGCTGCTGGGAGCGGCCCTGCATGGCCTGCAGGGGGCGGCGGCCGCTTGAAGGGCGGCCGGGGTTCCTTCAGCCACCGATACCGCCGCCGGCAAAGTTGCTATCCTTTATTCCGGCTTGAACGCCCCTCCAGCCTATGATCCGGACGCTTCTCCTCGAGAACTACGATTCCTACAGTTACAATCTGTTTGAATTGCTATGGCGCATAAACGGGGTCAAACCTCTGGTGATGCGCAATGACGAAGCGGATCTCGCCGGTATCCGCTCCCTGAGTTTCGATAACATCGTGATTTCTCCCGGCCCCGGGCATCCCGCGAAAGCGGAGGACTTCGGAGTTTGCGCCCAGGTCTTCGCCGCCTTCCCGGAATGTCCGATATTGGGGATTTGCCTGGGACATCAGGGATTGGCTCTGGAATTGGGATTCACGGTAGGTTACGCCCCCGAAGTCAGGCATGGCAAAATATCCCGGGTGCGTCATCGCGGAGATGGGCTTTTCCGCGGCCTTTCCGATTCGTTTCCCGCCGTGCGTTATCATTCGCTGGCGGTTTCGGCTCCGGCCGCCGGTGCCGAAGCGGTCACGGCCTGGGCCGAAGACGACGGGGTGATCATGGGATTGGCGGCCCCGGGACGACCTCATTTCGGATTGCAATTCCATCCTGAATCCATCGGCACGCCCGCCGGCCTGCACATCCTGGAGAATTTCCGCGGGTTATGCGGAAAATCCATTCTCAAACCCATCGAGAACACCCTCGAGGCCGGAGATACGCGTAAGTTACCTACCATGCCTTCGCCGGCCTTGCCGGGCTTCGACCCGCAAACCCTCGAATTACCCTGGCGCGACCCCGAGGCCGTATTCCAGCGTTTCTTCGGCGAATCCGAAACGGCCTTTTGGCTCGACAACCGTGATCCCGGGGGCGATCCCGAAAACGGATATTCGGCATCCCAGGGGTTCTCCTTTATGGGCCGGGGAGCCCGCACGGTGGAAATCCGGGGCGACAGGGTACGCTTCGGCGAGTCCGGTCCGAAGGGCCGGACGACCATTAGCGAAACGCGCGGCGATCCCTTTTCGATATTGAAGGATTACCTTGCGCGTCGACGCCGAATGCGCATGCCGCCTTTGTCCCGCTTGCCTTTTTCCGGTGGATTGGTGGGTTATTTCGGGTATGAATTACGCGAATTCTCGTCGCCCCCGCGCTATCGCGAAGGGTCGCGAGCCGGCGACCCCGACGGCCTTCCCGACGGATACTTC
>CAYNXV010000097.1:0-13090 GCA_964401245.1 uncultured Bifidobacteriales bacterium
ACCTGACGCCGTCCCCTATCCTTTATGTTGGTAAGGCTCGAACAGACCCTCATCGATACGGTACTTTCGCGGGCCCGCCAAAGCCCGCGTCTTCGTTCCAACCATAATTTCCATCAACCCGGCGAAAACCTGCAACGCATGCTCAACGTGGCCCTGCGTGATTCGTATTTCCGTACGCACAAGCATGAGAACCCGGACAAACTCGAGGTATTCACGGCGCTTAAGGGACGGGCGGCCGTGGTTCTGTTCCATGACGACGGCGAAGTGAAAGACGTAGCCTGGCTGCGGGAAGAAGGCCCGGTTTTCCAGGCGGAGATTCCTCCCCGGCAATGGCATACCATAGTGGTATTATCCGAAGCGGCGGCCCTCTACGAAATCATCGAAGGCGCCTACGACCCGCAAACCCACAAGCAATTCGCGCCCTTCGCTCCCGCCGAAGGCTCCGCCGAAGCGGAGATTTACCTGCGCGGGTTGCGCGAGCGACTGGCGCGCGATTTTGGCATCAGGGATTTGGATTAACGCCCACGTTTAGAACCCAAAAGGAAAGACATTGCACGTTTCCGGTAAAAGGAGAACAATGGGGCATGCCGCCGCGCACGAGCTTAAAGATTCAACTCGGCTTGATTTTATTCGCTCTGTCGGGTACTTGGGCGGAGAAGTACAACTCCAAATCCCTCCTTATCGGTGACAAGGCCGCCGCCCTGGGGGGCGCCTTTGCCGGTTGGGCCGACGACGCCACGGCCACTTATTACAATCCCGCGGGACTGGTGCAAATCAAGCAGGCCAAGCTGAACGTTTCCGCGCAAATCGCGCAATACCAGCAGCAAAAAATCGACATCGGCCTGGGAAAAACCCTTCCATACTCGTCCTTTAATTTCACTCCCACCATTTCCGCCTTTTCGCAGCGATTCGGTCCCGCCGCCCTGGGTTTCAGCATAGTCACTCCGCACAACGACCTGTTCCGCGGAGGTCAGTCCATCGCCGGCCCCTATGCCGACTCCGAAAACGGTCTGCCCCATTACGGGCGAATCGATTTAAATTATTACGATGTGTCGAAGGCCAATTTGCTGGGCCCCAGTCTGGCTTTTCGGTTGAACAGGCAAGTGGCGGTGGGCATCACGGTTTACGGAATCTATTCCACGCAATTGGAGGAGACCTCCTTCCATGAGTGGCGGGGCAATTACACGGGCGAAAGCGAAGAGGATATTTCACGTAACCTGGAAAATACCGTGGAACATTCCACCGATCAAACCGGATTGGGGGTCGGCGGAGTGATCGGGTTGTTGGTGGACGTGAGCGCGAACTTCAGCCTGGGCTTCCGGGTGGCGCCGGGCGGTCGGATTTGGGTTTCGCGCCGCGAAAGCCAGGTTTTCGAATATCTGGAAAACGACGCGGCTTATTATGCCGGCGACACATCCGCGGCCAACACCCAGGCGGTGGTTTCGCGCCGGTCCCATAAGGCGCGTCATGTGGAAATGCCCGGGCAAGGGGTGTCGGTAGGCATGGCATGGAGGCCGTCGGCGGAGGTTACCGTCACCGGACAAATTGATTATCGCCTGGAAAGCCGCTACGAGTACACGGCGTTGGTATACGAAACCAATCTCGCGGCGAGGTCGGGGTTCGAAGTATTGCAGGGCACCAGGGAGCGCTTCAATGTGAAAACCGAATCGGTAACCGATTTTTCCGCGGGGGCGGATTGGCGCCTGGGCAAGGTTTATTCGCTTACCGGGGGATTGTTCACCGATTTCAGCCAAGGACCATACGACGACAAGCCCTCGAGCTGGAACAAGCGCATCGATTATTTCGGCGGCAGTCTGGCTGTGGGCATGGATAAATCCCTGACGGAATCGCGCTTCGGAGTCAACCTGGCCTGGGGAAACGCGGAAATTTCGCATATACGCTGGGAGCGTGACGCTTTCGGCAGAGTCCGTCCCTCCGAAGTGGAGACGACGGTAGACGGCCATTCCGCCACGGAGGTCGATTTGTCCCGGCGCGGATTCGACGCCTGGCTGATCGGGATTTTCATGTCGACCACTTTGAAAATCTGATGCCTATCCATCCTCTTTGCTTATCCCTTCGGGATTGCCGATGAATCTGCCATTGCCGGTTCTCCTGTTGCCCCTACTCAGCGCCTTGCTGTATTCGCTGGCCATTACCTTGTTGAAGCGGGTATTGGGATCCACCGGCGATTTATGGGGTATGGCCTGCGTTATCAATGGAGTGGTGGCGCTCGTTTATGCGCCGATGTTTTTTTTCGGGGAGCCTTCCATTCCCTGGGAGCGGGCCTATCAACCCGCCTTGGTGGGACTTTTTTTTCTTTTGGGCCAGGTGCTTTCCTTCAAAGCCATAGCTCAAGGCGATCTCAGCGTCGCCACTCCGGCCTTGGGGTTGAAAATATTGATAGTGGCAGTGCTGTCCGTTTTTTTTCTGAACGATCCTATTGCCTGGACATGGTGGCTGGCGGCTTTTCTGGCGGTGGCCGCCTTGGTATTGCTGGGTATCGGGCAGCCCATGCAGCGCCGGAATACGGCCGTTACGCTATTACTGTCTCTGGCAGCCGCCTTTCAATTTGCCTGCACCGATATCCTGGTGCAGAAATGGGCGCCGGATTGGGGAGCCCCCCGTTTTCTGGCTTTCTTCGCGGTGGCCGGCTTCGTCTATTCCCTGCTTTTTTTCGCGATGGCCGACAAATCCCGGCACCGTTATTCGGCCGCCGACAAGAAGATGGTGTTTTGGGGAGCGCTGCTCTTCGCATTCCAGGCCATGGGATTGGGATTGGCATTGGGGTATTATGGAATGGCCACGGTGGTCAATATCGTCTACAGTTCACGGGGGGTATGGAATATTCTGCTGGTCCTGGCCATTGGCGCCCAACTTGGGAATGCGGAATTCGCGGGGGGTGGCCGGATATTGGCCTTCCGTTTGGTTGGCGCCGCCCTCATCACCGCAGCCATAGCCCTGGTATCCCTGTGATTTTGTATTTAAGAATGGCAAATTCAACCCACACCCCCCGCCCGGAGGATTCATGAAAACTTTATTGATAGCGGCGTTGCTGGCCTCGGGAGCCATCGCCGCTCCCGCGGATTTCCAGGGTATTATCGACATGGACCTTTCGCTGGCGACAGGAAAGGGACGATTGAATATGAAGGTGGGTGCTACCGGAACGCGCATAGACATGAATCTGGAAGTGAAGCCGTTGCCGCAGCCCATCAAATTGGCCATCGTTTTGAAAAACGACGATATGAAAACCCTGTATATGATTAGCGATGTCATGAAGTCGTACAGTGAATTCGACATTGGAGACAAAATGCAGGCGCCGGCGGACGGAGGCCCGCCCTATGTCATTAAAGTAATGGGCACCGAAAAGCGGTTGGGATATAATACCAGCGTGGTGGAATTGACCCGCACTGGAGAGCATATCAAGTTGTGGGTGAGCAAGGAAATCGGCATCTACTCCATCTTCAAAAAATTGCAGGCCGCCAATCCCCAACTCGGAGGACAGGCCGAAATCTTTTCTACCCTGGAAAAATCGGGTCATGCGGGATTTCCGCTCAAGTCGATAATCACCCGCGACGGAGAGACGGTCACCATGGAAGTAAAAAAGGTGGAGAAAAAACCGATATCGGTCGCGGAAGTATCCGTGCCCGTGGGCTATTCCAAATCCGAACTTCCCGCGGCGGCTGCCGGGGGCGCCATGCCGAAAATCTCCCCGGAGCAGATGGAACAAATGAAGAAAATGCTGCAAGACGCCCTCAAAGGGCAGCAATAGCATGTCCTTGGACGTAGGCCGGCAACCCGACGACGAAAGTTGCGGCATCACCTGCCTTCAATCCATATACCGGTTTTACGGACATGAAATCTCCCTGGACCGCCTTCAGAACGAGGTCGAGCATTGGCGCACCGGCGGAACGGTGAACGTGAACCTAGCCCGCCACGCCCTACGCGAAGGTTTCTCGGCCGAAATCTGCACCTACAACATCCGCATCTTCGATCCAACCTGGAAGGATTTGCCGAATGAAGAGCTTTCCCGCAAGCTCAAGCTCCGCCAGGCCAAGATGCGGAGCAAGAAACAGAAAATGGTCATCCAGTTCTATCTCGACTTTCTCGAATTGGGCGGCATCATCCGTCTGGACGATTTGAACGAGGACCTTTTCGATTCCCTGTTCGCCAAGGACAGGCCCATCATCGTGGGATTGTCCGCCACCTATCTTTATCAGACGATGAGAGAGACGCCGAACAACGTTGATAACGACATCATCGGGCAGCCCGTGGGCCATTTCGTGGTCGTGTCGGGCTGGGACCGTTCCCGGCGCGAAGTGGTCATTCACGATCCCTTGCGCAAGAATCCCATCTCGGCATCCGGAAATTACAACCTGCCATTCACCAAGTTCAGCAACGCCGTGATGCTGGGCATCATCACCTACGACGAAAACCTCCTCATCATTTCGAAAAAATGACCAAACAATATTTTGTAGTCGAGAATGTCCGGCACTGGAGAAAAAAAGTGCCGCAGGTTGAATTCCTCAGCGTCAACGAATACCTGTTTTCCAAGGATTTCCAAGACGCCAAGCGCTTGCGAATCATCAACCTGGCCCGCAATTACGGCTACCTGGGCGCGGGCTATTACGTGTCACTGGTGGCGGAAGCCCGAGGACATCAAGTCATTCCCAGCCTGTCCACCGTCCAGGCTCTCAGCCGCAAGGAATTCTACCTCATCGAAACCGACGACCTGGATGTTCAGGTGCAAAAAAGCCTGGCCAACATCACGGACGATAAATTCGAGCTGAGCGTCTATTTCGGACGGAACGTGAACAAAAAATACGAGAAGCTTTCGCGTCTTTTCTTCAACCTGTTGCCGTGTCCGCTTTTTCGCGTCCATTTCGTCAAGGAAAAGCATTGGACGCTGGGGTCCATCAAACCGGTGGCGTTGGATAAAATCCCCGCCTACCACGAAGACATTTTCATGGAGGCCCTGCTTGATTTCGGCGTCCGCCGGTGGAGCCTGCGCAAGCGCGCCAATACGCTCCGCTACGATTTAGCCATTCTCTACAACCCGCAGGAAAGGTATTCCCCTTCGAGCGAGGCGACCCTGCAGAAGTTCATCAAGGCGGGCAAGACGGCGGGTTTGGCCGTGGAAGTCATCGAAAAACGCGACTATGCGCATCTACCCGAATTCGACGGCCTGTTCATACGCGAAACCACCGCCATCGATCATCATACCTTCCGGTTCGCCCGCAAGGCGCAAAAAGAGAATATGGTGGTCATCGACGATCCGCGTTCCATTCTGTATTGCACCAACAAGATATTCCTCAACGAGGTTTTCAAGCGCGGAGGGGTGCCGAGGCCGAGAACGCTGGTGCTCAGCGAAGATAATATGGAATCGTCGCTGCAGGAATTTTCTTTCCCCATCATCCTCAAGATTCCCGACGGTTCCTTTTCGCGAGGTGTGGTGAAGGCGCACGACACCGCCGAGCTCAAGGCGCATAGCAAAGAATTCTTCCGGCATTCGGATTACATCATCGCGCAGGAGTTCATGCCCACCGAATTCGATTGGCGCATAGGCGTTTTCAACGGCAAGCCCCTTTTCGCCTGCCAATATTTCATGTCGCGCAACCATTGGCAAATCATCAATCATAAAGCCGAAGGCAGCGGCCGACTCGGCGAACATAAAACCCATCCCATCGAGTCGCTAGACGAAGGCATAGTCTCCACGGCCTTGAAATCGTGCAAGCTCATCGGGGATGGACTTTACGGCGTCGACTTGAAAATGGTGGGTGGAAAACCCTACGTGGTGGAAGTCAACGACAATCCCAATATCGACACCGGCGTCGAAGACGAATTGCTCAAAGACAAACTCTATCAAATCATCATGGAGGAATTCGCCGTTCGCATCGATAAACTCCGCATGCGCAAAGAATCTCCGGTTTTGCAGGACGGCATCAAGCCATTTAACCACAAGGCCTACGGATGAGCTACGGTCTCTTCGAAGTATACGGCATCGAAATCGAATACGCGGTGGTGGGCGGCGGCGATCTCGCCGTGAAGCCGGTGGTCGATAAGCTGATAACCGCCCTGTGCGGATCGCCCAACGAATTTCCTACGCTTCGCAACGCCGAGGCCGACAATGAACTGGCGGCCCACGTGGTGGAAATGAAATGCAAGGTCCCCACGGCGGATTGGGCCGGCCAGGCGCGCGACTTCCAGGACTTGGTCTCGCTTCTGAACGGAAAGCTGGCTGATTTCGGTGCCAGGCTCATGCCGGGAGGCTCCCACCCTTTCATGGATCCGGCCACGGAATCGAAACTGTGGGAACACGACGGTTTGGAAATCTATTCCACCTACGATCGCATATTCGGATGCCGGGGTCATGGCTGGTTCAATCTGCAAAGCGTGCATTTGAATCTTCCCTTCGCTGACGATGCTTCTTTCGGTAAGTTGCATAATGCCGTAAGCCTGTTGCTACCGCTGATGCCGGCTCTATCGGCAGGTTCGCCGGTATTGGAGGGCAAGCGGCATGCCTGGAAGGATGCGCGCCTTTTTCATTACCTGCAGAACCAAAGGCGGTTTCCCGCCGTCATCGGACCGGTAATTCCCGAGCCGGTTACGGGCGAGGCTGAATATCGGGCGAAGATATTGGCCCCCATGTATCGCGAAATCGCCCCTTCCGATCCGGAAGGATTGCTACAAGACGAATGGCTCAACTCCAGGGCGGCCATAGCGCGCTTTGACAGGGGTGCCATCGAAGTCCGCTGCATCGACACCCAGGAGTGTCCGCGGGCCGATTTGGCGCTGTGTTTTTTCTTTTCGTCCCTATTGCGCGGACTGTGCGAGACGGAATCCGATCTTCACGGCATCCATGCGAAAATTCCCGCGGGAGTGCTGCGCAATCTTTTCGAGTCTTGCGCGCGCGAAGGGATGGACGTGAGGCTCCCGTCGGCATACCCCCAGGGCGTCTTCGGTCTCGATGGAAAGACGCGCACCGTCCGCGAATTCTTCGCCGAGCTTCTCCAACCGGGGTTCGCTAAAGCCCGAGGCGACGAAGAATCGCTGTTCCGCCCGGTGGTGGAGCATATCCTGCACCGTGGCAGTCTAAGCGATAGGATTTTAAGATCGGCGGGAAAGGGTGAGGATTGGGCCTCGGCCTATGAACGTCTATGCGTCTGTCTGGCCGAAGGCCGTTTATTGGATTGATGTACTATATTTCAACGCATTCCTACGCTAATACAAACATTGAATATCACATATGAAGGATAGCCCGGTGACAACTCCCCCAGGGGCCGCTTCCGCCCGCACTTCCCTCTGGCATCGCACTGCGCGCGCCTACGTGGAATTCAGTTATCGGCATCCCTTGCCGCCGCTGCTCCTGTTTCTTCTGCTGGGTTTGGTTTCCCTTTATTTCGGCACCAAACTCCGAATCGAAACCGATTTGCGGGTGCTTTTGCCCAAAGACACTCCCTCCGTTAGAGCTTTGGAGGAGTCGGAGCGCCGCATGGGCAGCACCGATTTATTTACGCTGGCCATTCAGGCTCCGTCGGCCGAAGCCGTCGGGGCGTTTCAAAAGGCCATGGCGGAATCATTGAGTGTTTGGGAAAACGTGGTGTGGGTACAATACGATCAGGAAAGGGATTTCTTCGAAGAAAAAGCCCTGCTCTATATGCCTCTCGGCGAGTTGGAGGATTTACGCGATCGGATTTCCGGTTTGGTGGGAAAATCCTTCGCGGAACGGAATCCCTTCCTGCTGGATTTGAGTGAGGACGAGGAGGATTCGGAGCCCGCCGGCCTGCAAGGATGGCCCGATACCCTGGCCCTGCGTCGCCAGGGACTGCCTCCGGATATCGTGGCAGCTTTGCTGACTAAAATCAACACTGAAAGCCAAGGCACCGAGGAGCCCTCAAAAATTGATGCTCGCGGCGACCCGGCGGCCGCCCGGCCCGAAGCGCTCGCCTCCCGGCTTATGGGTTATGATGCGGGTCGCGGCATGTGGGTGGGCGTGGTATTGGCCCAACTTGATAAGCCCTCCACCGACGCACAGTTTGCGCAGGGTATTTTCGAAAAGGGTGAAGCCCTCATTGAGTCGGCGGTACCCACCGATTACCATCCCGACATGATTGCCCGGGTGGCCGGCGCCTATCGGAACTTCAACGAAATCAAACAGGTGAATACCGACATGGCGGTGGCCGGCACCGTCTCCTTTGTCGGAATATCGGTGTTGCTCTTTCTCTTTTTGCGCCGCTTCATCAACTTCGTGCTGGTCATCAGCCCTCTTTTCATCGCCAGTTTCTGGACTCTGGGGATGACGTACATGATATACGGCCGCCTCACCCTGCTGACGGCCTTCATCCTGTCGCTGGTTTTGGGATTGGGCATCGAATACTCCATCCATCTCTTCGGCCGCTGGGCGGAGGAACGCCGCAAAGGCCTCCATTCGCGGGAGGCGATGGTGATGTCGCTCACCTATACGGGCCGGGCGCTGCTGTCTGGTGCGGCCACGAATATCTTCGCCATGCTCAGTTTGCAGGCCGGTAATTTTACCGGCTTCAAGGAATACGGCATCGTGGTCAGTCTCGGCATCGCATTGTGCCTCATCACTTCGTGGCTGGTGATACCCCCGCTTTTTTTTCTGTTCACGCGGTGGGGAACGCAGTTGGAAAATGCCTTTGCCAAGACCCAATCCTCTCTCGGGCGGGGCGTGATGTGGTTTTGCCGCCTGCTGCTTCCCGGTGAGAGTTCGGTCGCGGGCGGAAAGCTTCTGCCACGGCTGAACCTGAATCGCAAAGCGCTGAACATCATGGGATACGGCGGCTTGGCCGTTACCTTTCTGCTATTGTTTACGCCCCCCGCCGAGTTCGAAAACGACTTCCGGAACCTGAGGGGGGAAAGCACCGGCTCCGGTATCAATTACGGCAGGGCGGTCGGCAGCGGCCGCAATACCTCTCCATCCATTATTCTGGGGCAAAGCGTCGAGCAAATGCGCCAGGTGCATGACTCCCTGGCGGCGCGGTTCGGCACCGTGCCGGATAGCATGTTGCAAAGCTTCGTCACCATCGCTTCCTTCGTGCCCTCCGACGAAGAGCAAATCGAGAAGCTCGAAGTCCTGGAGGAAATCAACGACCTGCTCAACGCGCGGGCCATGGAGAAGGTGGACGACGACACGCGGGAAAAACTCGATTTGCTGCGGCAATATTCGGATCCCGAAACCTTCGATTTTTCCGAATTGCCGGGATGGGCCCAGCGCTTCATGACCGAAGCCGACGGCAGCTACGGTAAAATCGGATACATGTACGGAAAATTGCAGGAAAGCCATGCCGTCGAAAGCGCGAAATTCCAGGACCGCTTCGGCACCCTTCCCTCCGAGTCGGGCCCGGTGCAAGTGGCTTCGAGCGGCTTCATCTACGCCGATGTGGTGCGCATGGTCAAACGCGACGGGAGCATACTTGCTATAGTGACGGTGTTGTGCCTGCTGGTCATCACCTGGCTCGACATGCGCAATTGGCGCGGCGTAGTCGCCGTGCTGGGATTCATCCTGCTGTCCGGATTCTGGGCCTATGCCTTCATGGGCCTTTTCGATCTCAAGCTTGGGATGTTCAATCTCGTGGTCATTCCCACCATTTTGTCGGTGTCGGTCGATTCCGTGATCCACATGTACCATCGGCGCATGGAATTGGGCGCCGGAAAAATGGGTGAGCTATTGCAAACCACCGGGTCTTCGGTTTTGGCGGGAACCCTAACCAACGCCTTCGGTTTCGCCGGTCTCTGTTTCGTGAATCACCAGGGCTTGCAAACCATCGGTTTTCTGGCCACCCTGGGCATTTTTTCGGGATTGGTGATCCTTTTCACGATTCTTCCCTGGGGATTGGAAAAAATCTGCCCCAAGGAGCCGGTCACGGAAAGGTGATTCGAAAGGAACGGGATATTTCCGTCGTTCCGCCAGATAAATCCAAGATTTCCCTCGATTTATCTGCGCGATACGAAAGGGCTGTCGGCCAGATAGAATCGCAGGGGCAAATCGGCCCCCCGGGTAATGCCGATACGCGTGGTAGTCACCACCGGCCCCAGCGAAAGCGCTTCCCTGCCGGTGAAAGATTCGAATCCATATAATCGCAGGTCTCCCCGCCGCAGCGACTCTCCATTGCAGACAGGGGTCAAATCCATCGCCTGCGCCAGCCTTCCGGGCCCGCCGCACAGGTTTCTCCCCACGGCGCAGCCCCTTCGTTCAGCCATGAGATCGAGCCCCTCCAGGGGTTCCAACGCTCGGATGAGCACGGCTTCGCCTATTCCTTCGGGGGCTGAGACTACATTGAAGCAGTGGTACATGCCGTAAATGAGGTAGACATAGGCGGTTCCCGGTTTACCGAACATAGGCGCGTTGCGCGGGGTTCGGCCTTTGGAGGCATGGCAGGCAGGGTCGTTTCGCAAATAAGCCTCGGTTTCCACGATGCGCCCCGCGGTTTTGCCTTCCGGGCTGTCGTGGACCAGATAAGCGCCCAGCAATTTTCTGGCGACGGTAACGGTGTCCTGCTCGAAAAATTCCCGCGGCATCAGTTTCAATCGCGCCTCTTCAGGGTCGGTTTACCGTTAAACTACCCGTTTGGCCGCTGTGGGAAAAGCGGGCCGGGGGTCCCGCTCGGAGACAGGATGAAAATGGCACGGGACTTAAGCTCCGTAAAATCATTTATTTTGGGTATGAAGAATTCATTGGGATGGAAATCGGAGCCGGCATGGGCAAGGCGGAACAGCCGGGGTGATCGATGCGGATAATAATGATGACCAATACCTACCTCCCCCACGTTGGGGGAGTGGCTCGATCGGTGATGGGATTCAGCGAGGGGTTGCGGTCGGCCGGCCATCGGGTGCTGGTGGTGGCTCCGGAGTTTCCCCAGACACCGGAAGACGAGGTGGACGTAGTGCGCATTCCCGCCATCCAACGATTCAACGGGAGTGATTTTTCGGTAAGGCTGCCGGTCCCGGGCTTATTGGATGAGCCGCTGGAAAATTTCCTACCCGATATCATCCATTCCCATCACCCTTTCCTGGTTGGCGATACCGCGGTGCGCGTGGCTTCGGACAAGGGGCTGCCGTTGGTTTTCACCCACCACACTCTTTACGAGCAGTACACGCATTATGTTTCGGGACAGTCCGAAGCGCTTAAACGCTTTGTGGTGGACTTATCCACGGGTTATGCCAATCTATGCGACCAGGTGGTGGCTCCCAGCCAAAGCATCGCCGACTTGCTCGCAAAGCGAGGAGTCACCGCGCCGATCGCGGTGGTACCCACCGGTATCGATTTGCGGCGCTTCAGGCCCTCGGACGGCAGGTCTTACCGCCATGTCCACGGCATTCCCCAAGACGCTTTTTTAATCGGGCATATTGGACGCCTGGCACTGGAAAAGAATCTGCTGTTTCTCACCGAGTCCGTCGCGGCGTATTTGCAAAAACATTCCGATAGTTGGTTTTTGCTGGTGGGCAAGGGTCCGCTGGAAGCGGAAATGCATGCCCTATTGGAGCGAAGCGGAGTGGCGGATCGCGTTTGCTTTCTGGGCGAGTTGGAAGGGGATGAGCTGGCCCAGGCCTACGGTTGCATGGACGTGTTCGCCTTCGCCTCCTTCAGCGAAACCCAGGGCATGGTTTTGGCCGAAGCCATGGCCTGCGGGATTCCCGTGGTGGGTATCGATGCCGGCGGCGTACGCGAGGTGATCCGCGATGGAAAAAACGGCCGGCTGCTGCCGCATGAAAGCGGCCCGGAATTCATCGGGGCTTTGGAATGGGTGTCCGCGTTGGATGGCGAGGGACGCACCCGGCTGCGCACGGAAGCCTTGGCCACTGCCCGCGAGTTTTCGCAGGAACGTTCCGTCGAAAAACTGCTGGAAGTGTATGAGTCGGCGCGCGAGGGCCGCAGGCGCTACTGGCAGGTTACCGAAGACGATCTCTGGTCCCAGGCGCAAAGGCGCATCCAGGCCGAGTGGCGGCTGCTTTCCAATCTCGCCCATGCCGCCGGCACGGCACTGACAGGTGCGGGTGCCGACGTCGAAGCGGTGGCCGGTGAGCGACCCGGAGAAAACCGCCGCACATGATTCAAATCGTGGAGATGGGACTCCGGCGGCTGCGACGGTTGGTCAGCCGCAGCGAATGGTCGCTGCGCTTTCTGGGACTTGCTCCCTCCGAATACCCTGAATCGCAAAAGGGATTGCTCATCATTCAAATCGACGGGCTATCGCGCTCCCAGCTCGAAAGGGCGATGAAAGCGGGCCGCATGCCTTTTCTCCGCCGGCTGCTGAAGCGCGAAGGCTACGCATTGCACACGGTCTATTCCGGAATGCCATCCACCACTCCGGCCGCCCAGGCCGAGCTGTTCTATGGGGTAAAATGCGCGGTGCCCGCCTTCAGCTTCCGCGATCGTGATACCGGACGGTTATCCACTATGCTGAATCCCGAAGCCGCCGCCAAAGTCGAAGAGGGTTTCGGGACAGCGGATGCCAACCCTCTCCTGAGGGAGGGTTGCTCCTACATGAACATCTATACCGGAGGGGCCAAGGAGTCGCATTTCTGCGCTGCCTCTCTGGGCGTGGCGGATATCTGGAAGGAAACCCGCTTTTGGCGCTTTCTGCCGGTGGCGCTCTGGAACGCCCGCAGCGTGGCGCGCCTGTTGGTTTTGCTCCTGGTTGAGTTTTTCGTGGCCCTCTACGATTCGGTCCGGGGCGCCATCAAGTTGGGCGAATACCGGCGGGAGTTTTTTTTCGTATTCTCGCGGGTTATCGTGTCGGTGGGCCTGCGAGAATTGGTGGCCATTTTGGGTAGCATGGATGTTACGCGAGGCATGCCTGTCGTGCACGCCAACTTTTGCGGTTATGACGAGCAATCGCATAGACGCGGCCCTTCTTCGCGTTTCGCCCACTTTTCGCTTCGCGGCATCGACGGCGCCGTCAAAAGATTGTGGCATGCGGCGCATCGGGCGCAACGCCGCGATTACGACATCTGGATCATTTCCGATCATGGCCAGGAAAGCGTGGTGCCTTACCATCGCGAAAAAGGGGTTTCGCTGCCACAGGCGGTTTCCGAATTCCTGGAGGCCGAAGAAATCGTGCCTACCGAC
>CAYNXV010000098.1:0-13085 GCA_964401245.1 uncultured Bifidobacteriales bacterium
GATGGCCATAGTTGGGTGTCAGCTTCAGCGCTTTTTTCCCGTTTTGGCGATGCGAGGTTCCGGTTCAGTCACCGCTCCGGTCGATCCTTCGGCCGCTACGAAACGCGAAAGCAAATCCCTTTGTTCCGGAGGCAATGAGGCTTCGCGGGCCGAAGCCAGCAGGGATTTGACGAAAGTGTCGCTGATGATGAGGAAGAAAATCCAGCTGGCCACCGAAAGCAGCAGCCCCTTAATCAGGGAGGATACGATGCTCGGCCAGGACAGGTCGGGCGATAGAAACAGGGAAAATCCCACCGTAAGGAAAAAAAGCAGGGTGATGAGATAGCGCGCTATTATGCGGGTCAGCTTGGCGGTCTTGATCATAATCCCTAACGCTGCTTTCGGACATGCGGAGCAGACGGCTTCCATCCGTCATCCCGCAGCTCGATTATGGCTCCCGGTTCCCTTGGTTTGCAAGCAGATTTTCCTTGCCGCCAGGGGTCCGGGCGCGTTTCAGACGGTTGCGTGTTCGCGCGCCTCCATCATCGCAAATATCCCATCCAATACCAGGGAGGCGGCGCCTTCGGCGGTGGCGGGGAAAATGTCCTGGGGAATGGCCTGACCGTTGCACAGGAAGGATACCGGCAGCACCGTTCCCGATAGCGAGGGGATGCAGCCCAATCCCAGGCATTCGTCGAGTTTGGTAAAAATGAGGCTTGATGCGCCGAGAGCCTGGTACTGCTCGGCCATGCGTTGGAGTTCTTTGAGACGGGTGGTGCAGCTGAGGGTGAGGTGGATTTCGTCGGGTTGCACCGCCAGCACCAGGGTCCGCAACTCTTCCCAGGCTTCGGGTTTGCGGTGGTTGCGCCCCGCCGTGTCCACGAAAATGAAATCGCAATGGGCGAAGGAGCGCAACGCGTCCCTGGCATCGGCGGCGTCGAACACCGTGCGTACGGGTATGCCCGTGGCCTCGCCGAATACCTTCAAATGCTCGTCGGCGCCCATGCGATGTCCGTCGGCGGAAAGGATGGCGGCCTTCAATCCCAATTCGAATTGCGCCTTGGCGGCGAGTTTGGCGATGGTCGTGGTTTTTCCCACGCCGGTCGGGCCCACCAGCATGCAGACGGAGGGACGGCCCTTCCGTCGGCGCAGACCCTGGGTAACACGTATGCTGCGCGCAAGCCATTTTTGCAGCCAGGGTCCCGCTTTGTGCGGATCGCGGACCTGCGAAGGAGGCAGCGCTTCGGAAAGCTGGGTCATGGCTTGACGGGCCAATCCGGGATCCATATCGATGGCAAGCATGACTTCGTTCAGCGTCTCCATGTGCAGGGGCAGAGGCAATAGTGCCGGCGCGGGGGATTCCACCGCCGGAGTTTCGGAGCGCGAAGAATTTACCGCGGCGAGCATATCCTTGATTTCTCCGCGCAGAATCTGTAACTCGCGCGTCGGCATTTCCACGCTTTCGCGCACCTGCTTCAGCTCCGTGCGTATCCAATCCATGATGGCAGGCTCGGGAACGGCTTCCTTGGGGGTATTGCGGGGCGTGGGCGCGGCAGGGTCCGTAACGGTTCCTTCTTTTACCACGGGAAGGCGACCTCTCCAATCGTAGGTTTTGGGAGGAGCGGCTTCGGTTTCGCGCTTCGCTTCCTTGCGGCCGTCGTCCTGGCGGGTTTCCTGCCGGGGTTTGGCGTACAGGCTTTCATCGAGGGCCGCGGTAACTTCCACGACTTCGCGGTTGCGGCCCAGAATCCTCCGCGTGCTTTTCTTGGTCTTTAATATGACCGCCTCGGGTCCCAGCTCCTCCTTTACCTGGGCCAGGGCTTCTTGCATTGAGTCCGCTTTAAACGTTTTCATCTTCATTCAATACCACCGTGCCTGCTGCTTTGACGTTTATGCCGTTCACTATTTCACTATAGGAGAGAACGGCGAGGGTAGGGAAAGAGCCTTCGAGAATCTTTTTCATCTGATAACGGATACCGGGAGAACAAAGGAGAACGGGTGGATGGTTGGCGGCGACCATCTTCTCCACCAACGAGGCCAGCTTGCCGACCAGCCTGCTTACCATTTCGGGCCGTATCACGAGGCGGGGGCCGCGATCGGTGCTTTGCACGGAAGCTTCCAGCATCTGCTCCAGGCGGGGTTCCAGACTGAGCACGTTGACATAGCCCTTGGCGTCCTTGAAGCCTTTGCATATATGCCGCGCGAGGGCCTGACGGGCCTGTTCGGTAAGGAATACTTCGGATTTCGAGACCTTGGCGGCATTGGCGAGCGCCTCGAGTATGGTGGCGAGATCGCGTATGGCGACTTTTTCCGCCAACAGATTGAAGAGAACCTTTTGCACCTCTCCGATGCTCATCATGGTCGGAATCAATTCCTCCACCACCGTCGGGCTGGTGGTTTTCACGTTGTCTATCAAAGCTTTCACGTCCTGGCGGGTGAGGATTTCCCCCGCGTTGGTGCGGATGATTTCCGTAAGGTGGGTGGCTATTACCGCCGGCAATTCCACCACGGTGTAGCCCGCGATTTCGGCATTCTCCCGCTGGCTCTGGGTTATCCACAAGGCGGGCAATCCGAAGGCGGGCTCGGTGGTGGCCGTGCCGGGAACCTTTTGACTGACGCCGCCGGGGTCCATGGCCAGGAAGCATCCCGTCATCAATTCGCCCCCGCCCACTTCGATTCCCTTGATTTTGACCAGGTATTCGTTCGGCTTGAGCTGGATATTGTCGCGGATGCGGATGGGGGGGACGATGATACCGATATCCGTGGCGCATTGTCGGCGGAGCATGGTGATACGTTCGAGCAAATCCCCGCCTTGATTGATGTCTACCAGGGATATAAGACCGTAGCCGATTTCCAATTCCATCTGGTCGACGCGGAGATAGGCTTCGATTTTGTCGGATTCGGGCTCTTCCTTCATTTCGGCCTTTTGTTGCTTCTCCAATTCCTCGCCCGCCCGTTTCGCCTTGCCGACACGATTGACCATAAGTCCCACGCCGGTTATGGTTCCGGCCAGCAATAGAAAAGGCATGGTCGGCATGCCGGGAATCAATGCCGCCACCGCCATGAAACCGCCCCCGAGATAGAGGGACTTTACGTTCTGGGTCAATTGCATGGTGACTTCGGTGCCGAGGTTCTTTTTGGAAGCCGCGCGCGCCACCATGATGCCCGACGCAGTGGAAATCATCAGGGCGGGAGTTTGCGTCACCAGCCCGTCACCGATGGTCAGCTTGGTGAAGGTCAGCAGGGAGTCCTGGAAATTCATCCCCTGCATGGTCATGCCCACCACGAATCCCGCCAGGATATTGACCACCGTGATGATGATACCGGCGATGGCATCGCCGCGCACGAATTTGCTGGCGCCGTCCATGGCTCCATAGAAGTCGGATTCCCGGCTGATATCGCGCCTGCGGGTCTTGGCTTCCTCTTCGGTGATGAGTCCCGCGTTCAAATCCGCGTCCACCGCCATTTGCTTTCCCGGCATGGCGTCCAAGGTGAACCGGGCCGCCACCTCGGCTATGCGGCCGGAACCTTTGGTGATGACCACGAATTGGATGATGACCAGGATGATGAAAATGATGACGCCCACTACCACATTGCCCTTGGTCACGAAAGTCCCGAAGGTTTCGATGACCGCCCCGGCTTCGCCTTCGGACAGGATGAGACGGGTGGAGGCCACGTTGAGGGACAATCGGAAAAGCGTGATGATGAGCAGCAGTCCCGGAAAAACCGAAAAATCGAGGACGTTCTCGATGTACATGGATATAAGCAGGATTACGATGGCCAGGGAAATCATCACCGAAAGGAGTATGTCCAGCATGAACTGGGGCAGGGGAATGATCATCATGCCGATGATGCCCACCACCATCAAGGCTATGGCCATGTCTTTTTGCTGGACGATTCGGTCGAGCAGGGTCGTTTTTATAGTCAATGCTTGCATAATCTTAGCGGACAAGTTGAAGACCGCAAGATTCGGGCCAAGTTCGATCGGCTGGAAAAAAGATTAAAGTCGGGGAGATTTTGTTCCGATAAGGGGAGGGGGGAGCCCGCGAATCCCTTAATTCAGCGTAATAGCGGGAGTAGGTATTTCTCCCTCAAGCCGCTCCCCGTTTCTGCAAGCCGTATACATAGGCTAATATTTCCGCCACGGCGGCAAAGAATTCCGCGGGGATGGGTTCTCCGATTTCGGCGACATCGAAAAGACTTCGGGCCAGGGGCTTGTCCTCGACGATGGGAATGGAGTTTGCGCGGGCGGCATCCCGAATCTTCTCCGCTATCAGCCGCTTGCCTTTGGCTATGATTACCGGGGCGACGTCCACCCCCTGCTCGTAACGCACCGCTATGGCTATGAAGGTGGGGTTGGTAATCACCACGGTGGCCTTGGGGACCTCCTTCATCATGAAATTCTTGCGCATTTGCAGGCGCATCTGGCGTATCTTCCCTTTGATTTTGGGATCGCCATCCGAGGCGCGGGCTTCGTCCTTCACTTCCTGTTTCGACATGCGCATATCCTTCTCATGCTTGAATCTCACGTACATGAGGTCGAAAAAGCCCAAAACGATCAGGACCAGGGCGCATTTGAGGAAAATCTCCAGCGAAACGGAAAAGATGAATTCGCTGATAGCCCCGATGGAAACGTCAGCCAGCAGGAGATATTCTTCGAAATGACTCGAGATTACCATGTAGGCGACCACCCCCACGATGATCATCTTCGCTATGCTTTTGACAAGCTCCACCAATCCCTGCGAGGAGAAGATTTTTTTCAGTCCCTGGAGCTTGTAGATTTTGTTGAATTTGAATCCAATGGCTTTCCAGGACCACAACAGTCCGATTTGCATGACATTGACGGCCAGCCCCAATACCATAAGCACTGCCAAAAAGGGTCCCAGCAACAGGAACAGCCCGAACATGCCTTGCCCGAGATGGTAGTGCAGGCTTTCGGGTATCGCTTCGAAATTGGAAATCGAAAGCAGGCTTTCGATGGTGACCTTGCGTAAGCCCTCTCCCATGCGGTCGCCCAGCATCCAAATCAGCACGCTGCCGGCCAGTAGCATGAAAGCCGAACTCAAGTCGGTGCTTTTGGCGACATTTCCCTCGTTACGGGTTTCTTCGACGCGTTTAGCCGTCGGTTTTTCTGTCTTGTCGTCCTTTTCGGCCATCCGTCACCTCCTTCCGCGTTGCGGGACAGTCCGTTCCGCCGCGTTCAGGATCCCAATATGCGTATGAGTCCGAAAGTGTAACCTTGGATGGAAATCTGTTCGCGCTGGAACACATGCCATAAAAAGGGCAGCACCAAGGCCAGAGTGCCTATGCCCAGACCGAGCTTCAAGGGTATGGCCACCATCCAGACGTTCATTTGCGGCATGATGCGGGAAATAATGGCCAGGCCCATGGTGGTGACAAGCAAAGTCACGAGTACCGGAGCGGCGGTTTTGAGTCCGAAAAGAAAGGCGGCCGCCGTCATGTGGCCTATAACTCCCGCAACTTCGCGGGCATTCCAATTGGCGCCGCTGATGGGAATGATTCGGAAGGACTCCGCCAAGGCTTTGATGAAAAAAAGATGGCCGTCCCACATCAGGAAGAGGATGCCGAATATGAGCAACACGAAACTTCCAATGGCGGATCCTTGCTCGTCCATGAGCGGATTGAACATTTGCAGCATCGCGAATCCCGCCTGCTGATCCATCCAGGAACCTGCCATGCGGATTCCCAGGAAGACGAAGCTGGCGGCGAAACCCATCACCACGCCCACGTAAAGTTCCCGTAAGGCCATACCCACCAATTCGATGGGAGATCCGGGAGCAACCAGATATTGAGGTGGAAGCGCCATGTACAGGATAAGGCTGATCATCACGGACAGGCCGGCGCGGAGTTGAAATGGAACCTGCTCGCTTCCGATCACCGGCAGGAGATATATGACCACGCTGGTTCGCAACAGGACGAGGAACAGGACTTCGAGCTGAAGTACGCTGAAATCACCTATTCCGGGTACGGCGGCCCAAGGATTCATGATGCGAAGGCTCCTCCTTCAGCGCAGCAAAGAGGGTATGAGTTGAAAAAGTTCGTTGATGAAACCTTTGTAAAGTTGCAGCATCAGAGGAAGAAACAGCAGCAGGGATAGGCTGATGGAAACGATTTTGGGAATGAAGGTGAGGGTCATTTCGTTGATGGAGGTGGCGGCCTGGAATATGCTTACCGTCAAACCGACTACCAGCGCGACGATCAACAGGGGCGCACTGAGAATCATGATGGTGAAAAGGGTTTTTCTTCCGATTTCGAGAACCAACGCTTCGGACATTTCGGTTTTCCTTTTTTTGGCCGGCTCAGCGGAAGCTCAATACCAATTGCTGGATTACGAGATTCCAACCGTCGACCATTACGAACAAAATCAGCTTGAAGGGCATGGAGATCATTACGGGAGGCAGCATCATCATGCCCATGGACATCAATACCGAGGCGACCACCATGTCTATGACGAGAAAGGGTATGTAAATGAGGAATCCGATGATGAACGCGGCCCTGAGTTCGCTGAGCGCGAAAGCCGGAATCAGGGTGAGGTTCTCGATATCGTCTATGTTCCTCGGGGTGGGGGCCTTGCTGATGCGGACCATCAAAGCCAGGTCTTTTTCGTTGACCTGCCGGAGCATGAATTCGCGAATGGGTTTCATCGCCTGTTTCAGAGCTACGGGAAAATCGATTTCCTCCTTGAGATAGGGTTGGATGGCTCCGGAATTCACTTTATCCAGGGTCGGCGCCATTACGAAGAAGGTGAGGAATAGGGCCAGTCCCATCACCAGCTGCTGCGGAGGCGTGTTTTGCGCTCCGATGGCCTGTTTGAGAAAGCTCAATACCACCACGATACGGGTGAAACAGGTCATCAATATGAGTATGGAAGGCGCCAGGCTCAGGATGGTGAGCATGGCCACCAGTTGCAGGGTGACGGCCACATCCTGCGGAGATTCGGCGCGATCGAATCCCAGGTTCAGCTTCGGAAGCATTTGCGCTTCGCTTTGGGACAGACCCAGAAAACCGATGGCTAAGGCCAAAACCGGCATCCAGCAGGAGCGGCGGATTATGTGACCGGTGCGGATGGATTTTCCGCTCAAGTCCGCTTCAGAAAGCGCCGATAAATTCGATAGGGCCCCCATTATCCCTCCTCGAGCAAATCGGAAACGCGCTTCGGTTTCTTGAATCTATCCAGTACCTTGTTCAAGCTGTCGGAAAAAGCGGCGGCGTTTCCCTCGGAGGAGGTTCCGAATCCAAGCTCAGACGGCGATTCGGAAAATTCCTGGATGAGCGAAACGGATTGGGGGGAAATCCCGATGATACCCATGCGCGGACCCATGCGCAAGGCCACGACCTTGTGCTGGGAATCGATATAACAGGTTTCCAGAACCTGGAAAAATTCGGATTCCATGCCCTTGGGCTTGAAGCCGCCGCTCCTTTGCAATCTTTTCAGGAGCCTGAGGGTCAATACCGCCAAGACCAGCACGAACACCAGGCCGAAAAAAACTTGCAGGCTCAAGCTGATGATGCTGGTCGGTTCGGGTTGCCGCGCTTCGCTTCGGGTCGGAGTCGTCTCCGCGGTTGGGGCGGCGCCGCCGTTTTCGGAGTCCATATGCAATTGCAGACGTTGGAATTTCGCTTCCATGGCCCGGTTTTCCGCCTCCACGGCTCCCTGTGGGGATGGGGAAGCGGCGAAGGCCGAAATTTGCGTCAGGAATAAAGCGGTCAGAAATAGCTTCATTGCAATTGCCGGATTCTTTCTTCGGGCGATACGAGGGAGATGATGCGGATGCCGAAATATTCGTCCACTACCACGACCTCGCCTTTGGCGACCACTTTGTCGTTCACCAGCAAATCCACGGGTTCTCCCGCGAGTCTGTCCATTTCCACGATGGACCCAGGTCCCAATTCCAGGATGCGCCGTATACTCAAATTGGTCCGCCCCAGCTCTATGGTCACGTTCAAGCCTATGTCCATCAGCATCTGGATGTTAGGCGAATTTTTTCCGGACGTGTCCATGCCCGCCACGGAGCTTTCCATCCATGTTTCCGTGGCTTCCGGTTCGGCCGAGTCCGGGAAGGCGGCGGGAAACCCCTGGTCCTCCACCACCGAAGGTCCGCTACCCGAAGCGGTTGAATCCGTAAAACTGACGACCAGGGGCTGCGAGATAAGCAGTGAAAGTCTGCCCGCATCGGCTCCGTTGATTTGGAGGGAATAATCGATGGTTACGGAACCCTTCGGAGCGGGCCCCATTTCAGCGGGGTCGAAATCCCGTGTCTTGCATTGCGCAGCGCTCAAGGTTACGTCGTAGCTTTTTCCGAGCGCGGAAGACACCGAACCCATCCACTGATTGCACAGTTCGGATACGGCATCGCGATGTTCCTCGGCGTATGCGGGTTCACCTTCCGAACCCAGCATCAAAGCGCCCAGGCGCGCCGCCGTCTGCTTGCCGATCAGAAATTGCAAACGTCCTTCGAAACCCTTGTCGAAGCCGGATTCGATGATGAGCGATTCGGGAAAATCCGAGGTTATCCGCGCCCAATCGGCGTAGCCTGTTCCGGATTCGGATATCTTAAGCGAGTCGCCCAGATTCGCGGAGAGTACCGTACGGGCTTCGTTCAGGAAAGTATCCGACGCCCTGGCAATGGTACTCCGTTCGAATCCGCCGGTAGCGGCGCTCTCCTTGCCCAGCAAGCCGGACGTCAAAGCGTCCACTTCCTCCTGGCTCAACAGTCCGTCGTCAGCCATCTTCGCCTACTTCCATATCGATGAGTGAGGTGACCTGCACGCATTTGTTGCGGCCTACCACTCCCACCTTTCCGAAAAACTTGGGCTTTCCGCTCACCTTGATGGTCAAATCGCTTTCCGCCAGCTTGTCCAGCACCACGACGTCTCCATTTTGCAGTTGCAGCAAATCGCGCAGCTTGAGCTTGGCTTCTCCGATTATGGAGGTTACCGGCAACTCGGTGTTGGTCAATTCGGTTTCCAATACCCTGCGGGTTTCCTGGGTGGTGGTCCGCTGGCCGGAAATCCAGGATTCCCCGCTGAGTTTGGATATAACGGTTTCCAGAAGAATAAAAGGGAAGCATAGGCTTATCAGGCCCGATCCATGCTTCATCCTGACTTCGAGCGAAATGAGGATGATGGTTTCGTTGGGAGGGGCAATTTGCACGAATTGGGGATTGGTCTCGTAGCTGTCGACCTTGGGAGTGAAAATACCGACATGTTCCCAGACTTCCTTGAGGTTCAGCAAGGCCCTTTCGACGATTTTATTCAGCACGTTCTTTTCGATATCGGTCAATTCGCGATTGTGATCGATGGGACGTCCCTGGCCGCCGAAAAGCCGGTCCACGATGAAAAAGACCAGGTTGGGATTGACTTCGAAAATAGCCGCTCCTTCCAGGGGTTCCATCTGGAAGACGTAAATGCAGCTGGGATTGGCTATGGACATGACGAATTCGGAGTAGGTGAGCTGGTCCACCGAAACGATATCGACTTCGACCAGGGTGCGGAGATAACTGCTCAGAGTGGTGCTGAGCAGACGCGCATAACCTTCGTGCAGATTCTGGAGGGTGCGCATCTGGTCCTTGGACACCCGATCCGGCCTGCGGAAATCGTAAAGCGCCACCGGTCGTCCGGACTCGCTTCCCTGCGGGGAGGAAAGGCCCGCTTGCATGCCCGCGGAAGCACTATCCTCCGGAGCGCTCCCCGTGGATACGGCGGCCAGCAGGGCGTCGACTTCTTCTTGGGAAAGGATATCGCTCATCGAATCATCCTATTGGACCAGAAATTCCGTGAAAAAAGCGTTGCGAATCTTACCCTGGGCCTCGGGCAGGATGGCGTTCACGTCGGATACGATGGTTTCCTGGATACGTTTCTTTCCCGCCGGCTTTAGCATTTCTTCATAGGTGTGGGCGCTGAGGATATTTATGATCATGTCGGTGATTTTCGGCAGCCGGCGGGAGATTTCCGCGACCAGCAGGGGATGGCCTACATCGTCCCACTCCAATTGCACCGCGCATTTCAGATAATGGGGTTGGCCGGTTTCGCCGGTGATGTTCACGGTCAATTCCAGGGGCTTGGGCAATACCATTCCCATCTGGGTATGCATTTCCTGGGCCTTTTTCGAAGCCTCTTCCTGCTCTTTGAGCGCGGCTTCGCCGACTTCGTCGCTTTTGAGCTTGCCGACTATATAGAAGGCGATACCCGCCATGACTACCAGGTCCACGATGAGCACCGCGGAAATAATCAGGATTTTTTTTCCCGCCTTGGGCTTGGCCTCGACAGGCGTTTCGCCTTCGGTTTTTTCGGCCCTTTTCTCTTCTTCAGCCATTGCGTCTCTCCGGGTTCCGACGGGGAACCGGTCCTGCTACGAAAGCGCTTCCTCGTTGCCCGTATTGCGAATCGCAAAACCGGCGTGGACGGCGCGTTTGTATTCTACCACCCTCTTGACGACTTCTTCAATGGACTCGAGCACGACGAATCGCCTGCCTCCCTGCATGACGATGGAAGTGTCCGGCGCGCCCTCCACGGATTCGATCAAATCGGCGGCGATATAGATGACCTGTCGGTCCATTTTGGTGACTTGAATCATAAGGCGGACCTTGCGCCGCATCTCCGGAAGTTTTTCGCGTATCTGAAGCGCTGTTCCATTGTACGTTTCCCTCGCGACGCCATGCAAGCGCCGATCTTCGCGGGCGCGCCCTTTTTGCCATACCCGGCATACGGGCGGCGGCGCTCCGGCCCGATGGACCGGAACTCGCCGTCAACCTTACCGCCTACCGTTTGAGCGCCACCAATTCTTCCAATAAGCTGTCGCTTACGGTGATGACGCGCGCATTGGCCTGATACCCGCGCTGGGTCGTAATCATGGAGGTGAATTCCTCGGCCAATTCGATGTTCGAGAGTTCCAAAGCTCCAGGTTTGATGGTGCTCGAGCTTTGCGATCCGGCGATGGCCATCACGGCTTCGCCGCTGTTGTTGCTGGTGGTGTAAACCGAATCCTTCACGCGCTGCAATCCTCCCGGATTGGTGAATTCGGCCACCATGATTTGCGCAAGGTCCTTGGCGGTTCCGTTGGTGAAGGCGCCGGTTATCACCCCGTCTTCGCCGATGGAAATGTTGCGCAGGCGGCCCATGGGATGCCCGTTCTGGCCTACGGCCGACGCGGTGGTGGGGGAGCGGAACTGGGTGAGCCCGGTAAAGCTGCCGGGTCCGCCCACGTTCAGGTTGATCCTGACGTTGTTCGAGCCGTTCTTGGGATCGAAGAGCAGGGCCGAGGATCCGTCATCAAAGGTGAAGGATGCCACGGTGCCGTCCTGACCGAAAGTCACCTTTCCCTTTTGGCCTTGCAGTACCTCTTCCTGTCCCGCCAAGCGGACATCCCACAGCCATTCATTGGGCTGGCCGGTATGCGTGAACCGCATGGTCGCGGTATGCTCCTTGCCGATATTGTCGTAAATGGTGATGGAGCTTTCCGCCACTCCGGTATCCTGCGCCTGTTGCAAGGTGGTGGCGTTCATATTGGAATTGAAAAAAGTGGGCGTGGGCCGGGTATTATTCGAATCGTTGGCGAGCACGGAAATATCGCTGATGGCAAAGGCGGTTTCCGGCATGCCTCGGATGACTATCGAGCCGTCCGGAATATTGTCGTCGCTCCCGCCCATGTTGAGCGATACCGAAAGGTTGTTGTTGGCCGTTCCGTCGGTTTCCGGCAGGTTGAAGTTGTCCTTGATTCGGCTCAAAAGGTCCTGAAAGGTGGTGGCTCCCGGTCCCGTGGCCACGTAGGTCAGGTCGGCGACGTTATTGGCGGCTTCCCCGCCTACCGTGCCTCCGAACCTGATGACGTCTCCGGCTTCCAATCCCAGCGAATTGCCGTTGGCGTCGAATCCCTCTTCGAGTTCATCATCGGCTTCAGCCGGCGAACGCATGGTATCGGTGAGGATATCGAGGGCGAGCGAGCCACCGGGAATGGTGCTGGGAACGGAAAACGCCTTGGTCACTTTGGGACTGGAAATGGGGCGGTTGGAGGTGACCTGGAAATTATTGATGTCGGCGGCGTTTCCATGGATGGTTATCGCCCCGCGCTGCGCAGAGCTCATGGCGGGAGTGACTTCTTCCACCGTCGTCACGCCGGCGCCTACGGGAGCGCTGCTCAAGAAGGCCGTCATGGCCAAAGTCAAAGTGGACATGGTGGTGTTCTCGGTCACCGTCAAGGTCTGGGTGACGGTGGTGCCGCCGCCGTTAACCGCGGAAAAGGTGAGGATGTCGCCCACCTGTATTCCCAGGGACTGGCCTTTGCTGTCGCTCAGGGCCAACACCGAATCGCCGCCTTCGGCATGATGGAGAAAGCGCTGGGTATGCAGAACCGATCCCTTGGCACCCGAATCGGAATCCAGGTTCCGGGCGAATTCGATGGCGGTGGTGGCTTTGGCGGGGGCCTGGTCGTTGAACGGAATCTTGATGTTTCCGATGACCGATCCCGGAGGAAAGTTTCCGTTGGCATCCGCCAATTTCCCCTGAAGCACCATGCCGTTGGTGGGCAATACCATTTTGCCTTCCGAGTCGAATTGAAAGGCGCCGTTGCGAGTGTAATAGGTTCCTATTCCGTCGGAAACCGCGAAGAAGGCCGACCCTTCGATGGCCAAATCCGTTATCTGTCCCGTGGATTCCAGGTTGCCCTGCGACATCTTGGTGTCGACGGATCCGATGCTCATGCCCAAGCCCACCTGCATGGGATTGGTACCGCCTCCGTCTCCCGGGGGACGGGTGGAGCCGGTTATCATCTGGCTCAGCGATTCCTCGAAGGTGACGCGGGAGGATTTGAATCCCACCGTGTTCACGTTCGCGATATTGTTACCGATTACGTCCATGCGCGTCTGGTGGTTGCGCAGGCCGGATATGGATGAATAAAGTGATCTCAACATGATTAGCCTCCTTGACTATGATTACTACTCTTTCGGGGCGGTCAATCCCACCCGCACGATATCGGAAAACATGACCGGTTGTCCATTCACGGTGACGCGGACTCCCTCTTTGGTGTATTCGACGGCTTCGGCCGTGCCTTCCATATAGGCGTATCCCACGTCTTGCTTGCCGTCCGG
>CAYNXV010000099.1:0-13007 GCA_964401245.1 uncultured Bifidobacteriales bacterium
GGCCATGCCCGGCGAGCCGCTCGAAATGTTCGATGCCACTCTCAAAGCCATTTCCGAAATGCGGTACCCTCATAAAGCCTATTTGCTCGACGGCGGTGACAATGCGGACCTCAAGGCATTATGCGGAAAATACGGCATCACCCATGTCAATTGCGTAGGCGTTGGCGGAGCCAAGGCCGGCAAGGTCAACCATTGTCTGCGCAACTTCGCCCGGGGAGAAATGGTCCTGATAATCGATCCGGATCATATCCCGAAGCCAGATTTCATCGACCGCGTTCTTCCCCAATTCGAAGATGAAAAAGTGGGATTCGTCCAGGTGGTGCAGAGTTATTACAATATCAAGGAAAATTTCGTGGCCCGGGGCGCGGCGGAACAGACCTACGGCTTTTACGGACCCTTGATGATGGGCCTCAACGGCATGGGCATTCCGGTCGCCATCGGCGCCAATTGCACCTTCCGCCGCGCGGCCCTCGACAGCATCGGCGGGCATGCCGAATCCCTGGCCGAAGACGTCAACACTTCGCTCCGACTGCACGCGCAGGGATGGAAAAGCGTTTACCTGCCTTACCGCGCTTCGTACGGCCTGGTTCCCGCCGACTTGAAATCGTTTTACAGTCAGCAATTGAAATGGGCCGCCGGAATGTTCCGGTTGTTCTTCGGCGAGTATTTCCGGGTCTTTCCCCGGCTTAACCTGCAGGCCAAACTGAATTATTTCTTCTCCGGCACCTTCTATCTCCACGGCTTCACTTATTTTCTCACCATGGCTCTGCCCATTATTTTCCTATTCGGGCAAATTTACGCCGTGGAAATGAAATTCAGCGAATTCCTCTACCATGCGCTTCCCTTTCTGTGCGTTTCCACGGTGATCATCTATTTCGTGCAGCGATGGTATTCCGACGAAGGCGAAAGGGGGTTTCCCTGGCGGTCGATGCTTTTGGAAAGAGGAACCTGGCACATTTACTTTCTGGCCTTGATTTACACCCTAATCGGCAAGAAGGTTCTGTATCTTCCCACGCCCAAAACCGCGGGAAGGCAGGGAAACCTTTTCCTGGCCCTGCCCCATATCGCCGTCATCCTGCTTTCGGCGGGGGCAATCGTTTTTGCGCTCAACACCTACCACCGTATCGACGACGGAACCCGCCTGATGATTTTTTTCGCATCGATCAATATTCTCACGTTGCTACCGACGGTCTTTATTTGTCTGCAGGACTATCTCCCCTTACGGCGCATAGGGGCAAACACAGTGCCGGGCAGACCCGTCACCGTCATCGGCAGCCCGCCTCAGGAAACCCCCGGTTCGCACGCCGATTCATCGATGTCCCGAAACACCCCGGCGTCCACCCCGGTCGATGGGAATGATATTCCATGAAAACGACTCGCATGCTGATGTACGGAGTTCTATACGCGGGCTTTTTGTGGGCCCTCTACCTGTTTGCCGTCCCCTCTATCGAGGCCGGCATAAAATATCTTTCCTACAACTACCTCACCAAAAACCTGGCTCACGACAAGCAGGCGCTTCTGGATGACAGCCCCTTCCACCTGGGACTTTACCGTCCGGAACTCCCCTATCACTTCGACAAGGTTTTCGAAGTGCAGGACAGCCTGGGAGCGACGGTTTCCATCATCTCCTACTATCAAGCCTGGGGTGAAGGGCCTGGACATGAGCTGAACCGCGAAATTCTGGAAAACATCCATCGGGGCGGCTATGTTCCGATGATCACCTGGGAGCCGTGGGTATCCGCCTTTCCAAAATATAGGGGACAGGTGCCCGATTCCAGCCTGGCCCTGGTCGCAGGGGGGGAGTTCGACGCCTATATACGCCGGTGGGCCCGCGAAGCGGTACGTTACGGCAAACCCATGTTCGTCCGCTATGCCCATGAGTTTTCCAATCCCTGGTATGGATGGAGCAGTACCCGAGGCAACGATAGCGAAATGTTCATCGCCGCGTGGAGGCATGTACATGGCCTGTTCCGCGAAGAAGGCGCGCGCAATGTAGCCTTTGTCTGGAACCCTTTTACGGTGGAAGATACTGCGTATTATCCGGGCGCGGACTACGTCGACTGGGTGGGTCTGGATATTTTCAATTTCGGACCTTTGGTGGAAAACGGATATTGGATGGATTTTTACAATCTGGCCAAGACGCTGTATAATCCGATGCGCGCCTTCGGAAAACCCGTTCTCATCGCCGAAACGGGCAGCGTCCCCGCCGGGGGCGACAAGAATCTATGGTATCGGGATATGTTTCACAGTTTGGCGCAAGGCGATTTCCCCTTGGTCAAAGGGGTGGTGCTATTCGATACGCCGCTTTCGAAGGCGCCCAACGGCATGACGGTGGATTTATCCATGACTTCGGACGAAGGGGTCTATTCCGCCATCAAGGAACATGCTTCTTTGCAGGAACTCGGCCTTACCCGATAAAGGTATCCGGAGTATTATCCCCCGTTTTCGCGACGCTCCACCTCGGCCGTGGCTGTTTCCAATTTCTGATACAGCTCCGTGGTCGCGTCCCCCAGGCGGGCAAGTTTGACGGAGATATCCTTTATCAGGGAAGCATCCCCTTGTTGGCAAGCCGCGGCCAAATCCAACTTCAAGGTTTCCGTCTCGGTTTCCGCTTTTTCGATGGCGGTTTCGCATTCCTTGACCTGGGCCTTCAAGGGGGCGATGGACTGCAATCTTTCGGCGCGCAACCGGCGCATCTCCTTCTTGGTGATGGAGCCCCCGCCGTTATCGGCGTCGAAATTGGAATCGCCCTTTTCGGATTCCCAGCCGACGTCGCGTAGGAAATCCGGATAAGTCCCCGAAAACAGCGAGTGGCGTCCTCCTTGGAAAACCACCAGCTTATCGGGCACCCTTTCCAATAGTCCTTCGTGATGGGTGATGATGACGACGGCGCCCTCGAATCGCTCCAAGGCGTCCATCAACGCCTCGCACGACTCCGCATCCAAATGGTTGGTGGGTTCGTCGAGCAGCAGAAGATGGCAGGGGCTGATGAGCAGGCGCCCCAGGCATACGCGGCTTTTCTCGCCGCCCGAAAGCACCGAGGTTTTCTTAAGCGCCTGATCGCCGCTGAACATCATGGACCCCGCAATATCCCGGGCCCGCCGCATGTCCCGGTCGGGATCGGCCTCCGCGATTTCTTCGGCCACGGTGCGATCGGGATGCAAATGATGCGAATGGGTCTGTTCGTAATACCCCACCTTCAATTGCGGATGGGCCTTGTAAAGCCCGCTTTGCGGTTTGAGCTCCGAAGCCAACAGCTTCATCATGGTCGACTTGCCGCGTCCGTTGGGGCCGATAATCGCGATGCGATCCCGCTTCCCGACTTCCAGCGAAACGCCGGTCAACAGCGGGGGTTGGGAAGCGTCATATCCGAAAGCCAGATTCTCCACCGTCAACATCACCTTGGCTTCGAAGGGCGCCGAACGGAAGGAAAATCCCAGATTGGCGACATTATCCAGTTTTTCCAACCGCACGCGCTTTTCCAGCATCTTGATGCGTGATTGCACGATGGTGGCTTTGCTCGCCTTGGAGCGGAAGGTGTTGATGAACTTCTCTTCCTGCTTCCGTTTCTTTTCGTCGTTGATGCGCGCGTTTTCGTGCACCTCTTCTTCCACGCGAATCTGTTCCAGCAGTTTTCCCGTCGAACCGGGAATCTTTCGCATTTGCTTGCGGTGGATGGACAGGGTATGCGTGCAAACGCTGTCCATGAAATGGCGATCGTGGGTGATAAGAATCAATTCGCCCGGCCATCTCCGCAAGAAGCTGCTGAGCCAACGCACCGAGAGAATATCCAGATAGTTGGTGGGCTCATCCAACAAAAGCAGACCGGGTTCGGAAACCAGCACTTTGGCGAGGTTGATGCGGATTTGGTAGCCACCGGAAAAGGTGGTGGGATCGCGCTGCGATTCGCCCGGATTGAAACCGAGACCGGCCAGGATTTTCTCCACCTTCCAGGTTTCGTTTTCGAATCCCGGCTGCAGGCCTTTGGAGGCTTCGGCCAGGACGGTAGGTTCGGTCATCCGGATATGCTGTTCGAGATGCCCCACCCGATAATTGTTGGGCAGGGAGATGACTCCCCCATCAGGCAGATCTTCACCCAGAATCAGGCGGAAAAGGGTGGATTTTCCATGCCCATTACGGCCGATAAGGCCCAGGCGGTCGCCCCGATCCATTTGAAAACCTGCGTTTTCAAACAAGACTTGGGAGCCGAAAGACTTAGAGAGGTTGGTTACTTTTAGCATAATGAGGCCGCAGGCGGACAATTGGGTTTCCGCAGCGAGTGGCCACAATCTATTAAAATTAAAGGGATTTCGGGAGAGGACGGGTAGGAAGGCGCCTTGATTACACCTTTAAGGCTCCACTCCGTCCCAAACTCCCTATGACCTCGGAGATTCCGGTTTAAGGGGCATTCCGGCTGGGTCGGGGCACGTCATATCCCACGACGAAATCATCTTCGCCGTTGGCGGCCTTCACATGGATACGCAATTCCCATAATCCCGGCATGGTATAGGAAATCCCGCTAATCCGATAGGTACCCCCTCCCACTTCTTCGAATCCGGGCTCCTGGTCCGATCCGTGATTATGGGCGGGCATCCACGGTTCCACCGACAATCCGGCGCCTTCGACGGGGTTGCCTGCGGAATCGAGCAAATCCAACATCACCTGGTTTTCACCGACCACCGCGGGAAAGGCATCGGCCACGAAAACCGCCCGGTAATTGCCATTCCGGGAAGCCAAAGTATCGCTGAGGGAGTTTGTTTGTGCCACGGTTGCAGCCGCTTCCTTATTTACCGCACCTGCTTTATCAGCCTCAGCCTGCCCGCCCGAATTTTCCTTGGAACAGGCAACCAACCCGGCGGCAATCAGAACCGCACCTATAACCCTTAAATTCATCGTATTTCTCCTGTACATAGAGGGAACCTGGAACACATAAAAATAGCAATGCAAAGGGAAAGGGCGGAGCGTGCCGGAAATACCCAAGAAATAATTTTCCCCATGGCTCCCGTCCTTGTACTATGTACTCCCCGCAATTTTTGGAGAACATGTGATGAAGGCAACCGGAATTTCCGTGTCGATGCTGGTATTTATGCTCATCCCCGCAACTCTCAAAGCGGAATTCAAACATCCGGGACTTTTTCTGGATTCCTCGGAAATCCAGGAAATTCTCACCCGCGTCGAAGCCGGTGAGCAACCCTGGAAACAAGCCCACGACGCATTGATGCAAGCAGCCGCCGGCGCATTGGGGCAAAAAAACCTGAGCGTCACCTATCAGGGATCCACCGGCAACGATTATTACACCGAACAACCCTATTGCGGCTGGACCACCGCCCGCAGCCCTTGCGGGTCCTCATGCTGCGACGGAAAAATCAATCCCCAGGCCGACCGCGCCGATTACCAGGCCGTAGCCGATTTGAGCCGCAGCGTGCGCAACCTGGGACTGGCGTTTGCATTTACCGGAGAAGCCCGCTATGCCGACAAAGCCATCGCCTTGTTGAGGAATTGGTTTTTGCACCCTACCTCACGGATGAATCCCAAAATCACCAACAACCAGTCGCAAATCGAACTCTATATCTCGATGCCCGGAGTCTTCTACGGAGCCGATTTGATTTGGAATCATTCCGGTTGGTTGCCGAATGAGCGAGAGGGTTTCCAAAAATGGGTGGGTACATTCATGGAAGACGTCAAAGTCCGATCGCACGGCACCAACTATGAAAATTGGCGGTTGGTACTGCTCAGCTCCGGCGCTTTCATGTCCGGAGATTCCGCGCTTCTCCATTCGGCTTTCGACATATGGAAAACCAGAATCGCGGATCAGATGAATTCCAAGGGAGAAATGATAAAGGAACTGGATAGAACCAAATCCCTCGACTATTCCACCTACGCAGTGAACGCCATGGTGCAAACCGCCGAAATCGCCCGGCATCAAGGAGTGGATCTTTATAATTACCGTTTACCCGACGGAAGGGGATTGGAATTGACTTTGGATTTCCATGCTCCCTTCATACTGAACCCCTCCCGTTGGATCCATCCTCAAATCGATACCTATAAGGGCGATAATGCGGCCGTTTATGAACTGGCATATGCTATATGGCAAAAGGACGCCTACCATGCAGTTATCCAAAAATCGGGGCGTCCGCTGAACGAAATCCGCACCCTGGGCCTTACCACCCTGACCCATGCTTTCGGAGCCCATGCCACTTCGATTCAGGATGCCATTTTACAAGCACCCATTCCGGCGACTGACGAAAACTCCCAGGTCCCCCTTCGGGACTTAAACGGCCGACAACTTCCTCAAGGTGCGAGACCCACCGGAGGAATTTTCGTCAACCCCGAAGCGAAGCGGACCCAGGAAAAAATCATCTCGAAACCTTTATCCGAATAGCCGACTCATTGGAAAGTGAATCCGAGATTGAAAGCGAGATAGTGGATCCAATTCTCGGCGAAACCGTCTCCCGGGCCCTGGTAATCGGGATCCTCGGCTCGCGATCCTCCGCCGATATACCGAATGCCGAAAAAAGGTCTGAAAAAGGGTCTCAATTCCACGCCCAATTTCAGCCCGGCGCCCAAAAAGGCGCCCACTCCGTCGCCATCCTGGCTGGGAATGATTTCTCCGGGAGCATATAGCCCCTGCAAGTCTCCCGCCAGCCATAATCGCTTGGGTAACGGCGCCAGAAAGCGGAAATTCAATAAGGGAACGGGTCCTACGTTACGGCGCGAGCGGAACAGTTCGCCGTCCAGCGAGGTGAATTCGATTTGCGCCCGCCGTAATTGCAGCGACAGGCCAAGGGCCAATTCGGAGCGCGGCGATCGCAAAAAATCGAAGAGATAGGTCAGGCGATAATATGGAAACCCATACAATAATTCCACTGGGGTATTTTCCGGAAAGTCCAGACCATCCACACGGATATCACGGGAAAGGGAAACCCGCGTGGTCAGCTCCAGCGGTTGATAGAGCAAAAGAAATTTATGCCTCTCCACGAAACCGATTTCCGCTTCGTAGCGGGCGAAGGGGAAAACCAAATCCTGTCCGCCCTCCTCCACATATTCGAACTCTGTGCCGTCCCGCCCGAATTGGACCCGGTTTTCAACCGGCAACAACAACCCGGTTTCCATGCCCAATCGAAAACCTACCGGTGAAGTTCTTTCGGTAAGGAACTGGGTTGAACCCCACAGTCTTTCACGTATCCAGGCAAAGATTTCACCCAATTGCTGCCCATGGCCCATGGGTGCCAGCAGTAAAAGCGCCAACAGAAATAATTTCATGGCCATTCCCCGGTTGAATTCTCATTCGGTCTTGCGTGGAAATTAATCTTTGGCCGCATGGAGTGCGACCGGATTCTTTAAAAAAGGAAAATAGCGGAGAGGTCAGGGAGCGGCGGGAAACAGGGGATCGGGACCGAAGGGATCTGCTTTTTCTTTCGCGGGTTTTTGGTTCATCCAAATCACAGCGGCAACTCCGCCACCGATAAGCGCGACGCCCCCCAGTGTTATCAGTAGGGGTTTCGGTCTCCAGAACCCGGACTTTTCACCACCTCGACCCGAACCCGACTTACGTTTTTTATCGGCGGATGAAGGCTTCGCCTCGATTCGGGTCAGCTTCCATTTTCCCCCAATATGGTCCAAGTGAATGGATTCTCCTGAAATTTCGACGGAATGATATTGCGCACCGGGAAGTATGAACCCCAGGCTTCCACGAAAATAGGTATGGTGTAAATCCACTTTTTCGGAGGCGGACTCCATTCCCGTCGGAGCCTGGAGGATTTGCGCATGTTTCAGTGAGAGCACTCCTCCGGAGCGAACGATGATGCCTCCCCACCGCTCTTCCCCCGGTGTCGGTCCCAATAAATCGTCTTGGACCAGGGTCCCGGAAAATACCACTGGATGCTTCCGCGTACCGATGACGATCAAAGTACCTTCCACCCAGATGACGCTGGAGAGTGAAGGCGGGTTCGTGAAATGAAGCATGCTTCCGGCGTGGATGAGGGTGGTATCCCCCGCCAATACCCACATGGTATCGCACGGCATCGCATACGGTACGGAAATTTTTCCTTCGGGATGTCCGACAATAGCGCTCAACTTCGCTTCTTCACTTGTCGCACATGCATGCGCGGATTTTGAAAAAACCCAGCCCCAAAGGATAAGCAAGCAGTAAAAAACCCCACGCATCGTCTTTAAGCCGGGAGATACCGCCGGACAAGAGTCGAAACGAATGGATTGAATGGTTGTCATGGAAACCGGTTTCCGGGTCTTGGCCCAAACCGATGGAAAAATAGGAAGCCGACGGGGGGGTTTAAAGCCAAAAGGGTTTAAATCAGCGGGATGGCGAAATTAAAGGTTTGAGTTGTGTAAGGCTTCCTCAACGTCTATTGCCACTCCTATTCGCAGATAAAGGTAAGGCGAGGCTTCATTCAACCCTCCCAAACCCACCCGCAGTGGGCCGGCGGGGGTGCTCCAGTCCAAAGCGGTTTCCCAATAGTAATGACGCCGGTCGAAAGCCACCTCCCCTATCCGATGGAATTCCTCCATGCCGTCGCCTATTCTCTCCATCGCTCCCAGTCCCAGCAGCAAGGTAAAGCCTTTATATGTCGGACGCCAATCGATTCGAGCATTGACGAAACGCTCGGCCAAAAGGGGAAGCATGAGAGCCGTGCCTTGAAATGAAAGCGCCTGGGCCCGACCCAATAAAAAGTATTCGGGAGGAAAATTACCGGTCGGCTCCAAATCGGACCAGTAATAATGCCAGTGCAATCCCAACGAACCCCATTGCAATTGCATACCGCCTTCTCCCACCGTGGTCGCCAACCGGGGGGAGCCGAAAAGGGTTTCGGGATTGCGGTTTCCGTAACGGAGAAAGAATTCCGGTTTCCCCCATCCGGATTCTTCGCCTAATTTCAAGCGAAGCTCCTGGGAAAAGTCGATGGTAAAATAGGACCCCTTCCCATCGTTGATTTCTCCGTCGACGGTAAAAGTGGGGTCGGTGGGATCCGGTACCGGGCGATAGAAAATCTCCGTTTTGGCGACGGTGGTGGATAATTCGAAGTCGGATCCGGGAAAGACCTTGAAGAACATTTCGCCTTGATCCCGGCTGAATTTTTCTTCAATGGCGCCCAATCTCCGCAATGCCCTTGAAGGGTAAGGAAAATTCCACTCCTGAAAAATTTTCCGGGCGCCCACCTGCAGGTTGACGGGATGCACCGGATTGGCGGCCACCTGTCCTCCGAAGGCGTTGCCTCTGCCGCCGATGGCCGCGGCGCCTTCCATCAGAAAGGGAATATAAAAGGGCTCCGCCCAGATCAGTCTTCCGAAAGCCTGCGGACTTTGACCGCTATGCCAATTTCCGGCGCCTTGAAGGGTCACCTTCGAGCGCTCCCGGCCTTCGAATACCAGGGACGATTGGCCGGTTACCACGTCCGGAACCCACCATACATCGAGGTCGCTATAAAAACCGGAATAGGCCAGCGTCTCCATGGCGATGCGGTTCAGTTCGGGGGACTGCCGTTTTGCGTCGCGTTGAAGAATGTCCAACAGTAATTGCCGGCCACCGGAAGCCAATTCATCCACGGCGACCTGATCTATACCCAGAGCGCGCACGGGAGGATTCCCCGGGGGATTTCCGGCGCCGGAGTCCAGCCAGGGACGCAATACGTCCATCATCTCCAGGACGGCCACATATCCGCTCTTTCTCCATGCTTCGGGGCTTTGACGTTGCGCCGAATCCACGGGGGGATTTACCAACACCTCCAAAATCCTGTCGGACATCCCCCCCCAACTACGCAGGGAATTCATCCGCTTCAGCCTTATCTCCAAGGAATCGAGCCAGGGCCGGTCGGATTTTTCAAAATCCGGTATGGATCCGGTTCCACTGCGGATATCGATGATTATCAGGCGATCGAAGGTGAAGGGTAACCCGGAGAGCACGGGCGAATTACCGGATACGAGCGATCCCGACAAAAAGGGAGGCTGGTATTTGCGGGAGCGCACCCATGGAGCCGGTAATATGGAGGCTTTCACCAGTTCCTGCATGCCTCCGTCAAATACGGTAACCGGCAATCCCGATTTCCAATCGGACATTTGCAGCGCGAGCTTGCGAGGAGCATCCTCCAGGTTCGCGACGGGCCCCCCCGCCGCTTCATGGCTCAATTGCGCCACCAGCCAGGCGGCATGCAAATGTTCTCCGGTGTAGGTGGTGGGTTTCGTATCCACACGCAGCTTACGCTCTCCCCCTCCGGCGTTTCCCAGCCGGTATTCGATTTGCGGAGATCCGTGGAAACCGAAGAAATCCGCCGGCGCGGGTCTTTCGGATTTCTCCAGGGGTCGGAAATAATAGCCGGGGTCGCGTTCCAGCAATCGGGTGCCTAAATCATCGAGGGGATAATGGGTGGCCCAGGCGGCCCCCAACAATGCCGACTTTCCTTCCGCCCAAACCAATTCGGGAATCAAGCGATAATCACGCATGGCCTGCAGCGCGCCCAGTTGGGCGAACAGGAGCCAATTTTCACTGCTGAGAAAAACCACCGAGGAATGATGGGGATATTCCGGACGCGTATAGCCGGGAATAACCGGCGAGGAGGATATGGAAGTGTCTACTTCTGGTGGATTTTCTCCGATTTGCAATGAATCTTCGACGGCAATCAACGATTCGGTAAAAGGCTTGGATGTGTCGAAGGTGACAAAGGCGCCGGCCGGAGAAAACGGAATCAATGCCGAAAGGCAGAATACCGTCGTCCAGGCAATACGGAAGGTTTTGCTTTTGCGGGGTGGCTTTTTAAATTGCATCTATGCACGCATTGCTGGTTTACATTACCACTCAAGATAAGTCCGAAGCCAGAAAAATAGGGGCCGCCCTGGTGGAAAAGCGATTGGCGGCCTGCGTGAACATCCTGGACGGCATGGAGTCCCTTTATCGGTGGGAAGGCAAGCTGGAAGAAGGCCGGGAATGCGTGCTCATTGCCAAAACCATGTCGGATAAAATGCCCGAATTGCAGAAGGTCGTCCTGGAAATGCACTCCTATTCCTGCCCATGCGTGGTTTCCTTTCGGATGGAATCGGGAAATCCCGATTATCTGAATTGGATTGCCGAAGAATGCCAAGGTCCGGATGCCTAGACTGTTCATCGCCATCGGTTTGCCGGCCGAAGTGAAAGAGGAGCTGGCTGAAATGGCCCAAGGCGTGGCCGGCGCCCGCTGGACGGATCCGGAGCAATACCATGTCACTCTGAGGTTTCTGGGAGACGTCGGCAGGGACGATTTCTCCGCCTTGCGTGAAAGACTGGCCGGCGTGAAAGGCGGCCCTTTTAACATGCGTATCAAGGGCGTAGGCCACTTCCCCCCGCGCGGAGAGCCGGCTACCCTTTGGGCGGGAGTCGAGAAATCCGCAGAATTGATCTCGTTAAGAAACCGGGTGGAAAGCCTGGCGGTAAAAATGGGTTTTCCGTCCGAACCCCGTAAATTCTTCCCGCATGTCACGGTGGCAAAGGTGAAAGGCGTGCGTTCCGACCAGACGGCGCTTTTCCTGCAACGCCATTCGCTGCGACGTCCCATCGACGTTCCGGTCGAAGCCTTCCAACTCTATTCCAGCGTATTGACCTCGGAAGGCTCGGTGCATGCCGTCGAAGCGGCGTACGGGCTTATAGGAGGCTCATAGGAAATCCCGCCGGTTGAACCATAGGCAGGTGATGAGAAGCAAAGCGAACACAAAGGAAAGTCCATATACCGAGGTCAGTAACAGGTAATTTTCGGGAACCGGCAAATCGTAAACCACCCGTCCCCTGATGTTGAAGTTCTCCAGATTCGGAATGAAATAATACGTGGCCTTGGCTACGCCTTCCGTCCAGGGGGATACTTGCGGATTACCGGGAAGCCGGTCTCCGTATTTTTGAATAAAGGCGATACGGTTGAGAATGTCGCCGGACAAATGCCCCGCCACGTAAACTCCCAGGGTGAAGACGGCACTCAAGGTGGGAGTCGAAAAAGAGGAGAAGAGCAGGGCCACCGCCACAATTACCGCCATTTCCCAATAGATGAGATAAATCGCGCCCAACAATTTCCAATCGGGGTTGTGGTTGCCCGCCCAGAGAATGCCATAGAAAAACAGGGTCATCACCGATAGATTGATAAGCAGCACCGCCAGCAATCCCAGGTATTTGCCGACGATGAAATACCAGCGGGGAATGGGTTTGGCCAGCAGGGTGAACGCCGTTTTGCGCTGGATTTCCTTTTGGATCAGCCCTATACCCACGAATATGGCCATGAGCAGTCCGCTGATGGACATCACCGCCAGGGTGAAATCCTTGATGACCTTTTCGGCCGCCAGCACGGACCACTCCCCCAACAGCAGGGAAAATCCGATAAGTCCCAGGGCGAAGAACACCAGGTTATAAAGGATTTTATCTCTCACGGTTTCGCGAAAGGCGTTCGAGGCGATGGTTCCAATGGCATAAATCATGGCTTGGCCACCTCCTGTGCCAAAGCGTCTTCCAGCGAAGGGCGCAAAGGTTCAAGGTGCTCGATTTCCAAATCTTTATCTACCGCAAACTTCAGGAACTCCTGCCGGGATTCTCCGGTGGGGCAATGGATGGTACGGAAGTCTTCGGTACGGCAACTGGCGGGTAATCCGGGCCCTTCCATGGGTTTAGACAACCGGATGACGAAACCGTCGGTGTGGCCGCCGATCACCTGCTCCACCGAACCCTGTCTGCGGATACTGCCGTCCACTATCATGGCGATACGGGTACAGGTGGCTTCGACGTCGCTAAGCACATGGGTGGAATAGAAAACCGTGGTTCCTTCCTTATGTAGTTTCTGTAACAACAATCTCACATCGCGGCGCCCCATGGGGTCCAGACCCGACATGGGTTCATCGAATATCGCCACCTTGGGTCGCGATAGCAGCGCCTGAGCCAGGCCTACCCTTTGCAGCATGCCCTTGCTGTAGGAGCGCAGGCGGCGGTCCAGCCAAGCGGGAGCCGCGCCCGCCAACGAGGCGGCTTCGTCGATGCGCTCCTTCAA
>CAYNXV010000100.1:0-12787 GCA_964401245.1 uncultured Bifidobacteriales bacterium
ACCCGGGTGGGTTCGTTCAGGGGTAAAGATAACGCTTCGCGCGGCAAGGTCCAGCGATAATCCGTCGCCTCGTAATTCAGCCGGACCGAAGTGGCGTCGCCCCGGGAAAGCCGCGCCAGATAATTGACCAGAATGAAATGCCGGGGCCGGTGGAATTCCGGATGTTCGATGCAATCCTGGACCATTACGAAGCGGACTTCAACGGGAGCAAGCCCGGTCTCTTCCCGCAATTCCCGCAGCAAAGCCTCCTCCAAAGTCTCTCCATAATCCACCTTGCCTCCGGGTATTCCGTATAATCCCGACCATTTCCGGGTACGGACCAGCAAAGCTTCTCCGCGGTCGTTGAGAATGAGGGCGCCCACGGTAGCCAGGGGAAACAATCTATCCGCGGCCCCGGATTCACGCGCAGCGAAACGCTTGATGTCGGCCGCATTACGAAAAACCGCGTCCGGTCCGCTCTCCCTCAACACGCCTTCATTGGTGTATCCATATACCGCCGCTCCGGTTTGAATGCCGTTGCGAAGACCGGCTTCGATGTCGTGAGGGGTGTCGCCGATGAGTATGCATTCCGACGGCGAAGCGGTGAAGGATTCCAATTCTTCGGCTAGTACCCGAATCTTGTTACGCGCGCCTCCCCGTATTTTCCCGAAGAGGTGAAGCAAACCCATGCGTTCCAAAGCGTCGGAAATGAGTCCCGCATCCAACGAGGAGAGGATGAAAAGCCGATGGTCGCCGCTCAGGCAATGCAGCAGGCTTTCCATTCCGGAATGGAGGTTGACGAGGCTCGCATAGGATTTTCGGCAAACTTCGGCAAAGCGATTTTCGATGGAATCGGAATCGTGGTTCGGAGCGTGGACAGCGTAAAAGGCTGCTGCGGGCAAGGTGAACTCCCTTCGGTATGCTTCGAAGGAAACGCCCGGATAGCCCAAACTTTTCAAGGTTTCGTCGGTGAGTCGCCAGGTCAGTTCCTGGTCGTCGGCCAGGGTTCCCGACCAGTCGAATAGAATATCCATTTTGGGAAGCTGAGCCCTTTGGGTAACTGAGGGTCGAAACCGGGAAATATAGCATCCACCCCCGGTATCGCCCCAAGGGTTATCGGTTTCACCGGAGGTTTCTTGCTAGATTAGGCTCGTATGGATAGGGCTTCAAAAGGGCATAGGCAATGCGGCTGGGTGGCTGCCGCCTGTCTTTTTCTTGGTGCCGGCACTATCTTCGGCGAATTGCGTGAATCTTCCGGCGTCAATCAAACCGCTCTGGAAGCCTTCGGTGCCCGGAATGCAGGCATGGGGACGTCCTTCGGAGGTTTTGGTAACGATGCCAATGCCGTCGCCAACAGTCCCGCTTCCATCAACGATGTTCCGGATCTCACTTTCGCCTTGGCCCATGCCGAACGATTCGCCGAAGCGGGTTTCGACAATTTCGCCGCGCTCATCCCGCTTAACGGCCGCGCGACCTTGGGGTTGGCCTTTTCAAGGTATGGAGTGAGCGGAGTGGAGGTCCGCGAGGACGAAGCGCGTCGCTTCGAGGATCCCAGGCTTTTGAACGTGGCTGATTATCATACCGCCCTGGCTTTCGCCCGGCGTTGGGGCGGTTTGGATGTCGGAGCCAATCTCCATCTGTTGTATCGGAGCCTCGACCAGAATGGATTGGGCATACGTGCCGACTTGATGTCACAATACACGGTGCAGGAAAATTTCCGGGCAGCGGCTCTGATACGCGGCCTGGTTCCGGGGGCGGCGCGCTGGGAATCGGGCCTCATCGAATACGAAGAACCCGATCTCCATCTGGCCTTGGCGGCGCGTTATCCCTCCCGTTATTTCTATGGCGTCGCCCACATCGTTTTTGAAACCCAGGGGATTTTTCAGAAAGGCGCCAAATCGGAGTCGGGCCTGAGAGGCGGGCGCGGCTGGGAAGAGCCGCTTCAGGTCTTTACCACGGGAAGCCTGGGGTTGGAATATCTGTTCGATATGGGTCTCAGCTTCCGGATGGGATTGCGCGAATTGGCTTCGCCTCAACCGAATTTCGGCGTCGGCTACCGGTTTCGCCAAAGATTCGGCATTGACTACGCCTTTTCACCCCATCCCGAGCTTTTGTCTTCCCATCGGGTTGGCATAGTCGTTTCCCCGCGCTGGAACTCCTTCGATGGCGCGGGATACCGTAAGCGGATGGAAAGTCGCAACCCGAGTGACGTTCGTCCGGCTCCGGCCGCCGCGCCGCGGTCCTCTCGCGAAGCTGACGCGGTCGACGAGGATTGGGACGAAGTGGGAACGGAATTGAAGCGCGAGACGGAACCGGAATCGGAACAGCTCGAACCCGAAGAAGAATGGGAAGAAGAGTGAAGCCCGCCGCGATTTATTCCGACAAAGCCTGTCGATAGCTGCGGAAGGACGAAAAAACGGAGACAATCCGGTCGAGTCCCAGCATTTGGAGGCTCTCCCGGGTGTTCTCGTCTTCGGTAACGATGAATGCCGGTCTTTCGGACCTATGGGCCTCTTTGAAGGCTTTTACCAGTAAGTTGACCAACGTGCTGTTAAGGAAATTACAGCCGCGTAATGCGAAAGCGATGGAGGCGAATCCCTTGTTCTCGGCTTCCTGGATGAGAGCTTTCAACTTTTCCAGATTGCCCATATCGTAGGTGGAACCGGTAAGATGGAAGAGAATATGGCCGTCCCAAACCTGTTTCCGCAACCAGGGCGTCGAGGTCAAGGCCGCATCCGGGTCCCGGCAATCGTCGCAAAGCCCCTGAGTCACTCGGTTTCCGGTAAGAAAAGCTCCGCAATTCCGGCAAGAATCCCAGCCTATTGCATCCCAGTCCAACAAGCAGCCCCTTCGAAATCGTATCGGGAACCAGTCTCCGGCACGGCAAAATTCAGTTTACCTAGAGAAGCCTCCGAAAACAAGGCCACCAAAGGAAATGCCCATAGGACCCAATCCCGAAAAAATTGTTAGTTTTATGCGGACTCTTGGACTAAATTGTCTGGGATTCCGTGCCAAGGGATCATTTTTTCCCGGTTCTCAATCCTGGGCTTGAGGAGGTAGCTTATCAAGTTCGATATCCGATCAGTGGGTATTTTCGATGTCGTCTCCGCCCGGCTTTCCGATGGAGAGGTTTTCGATTCCGCCAAGCTTAAGAATACGATTCGCTTTCTCATTGAAAACGATATGCGCAATATCGTTATCGACCTGGGAAACCTGGAATATATCTACAGCGACACCATCAACGCATTTATCGCCTCCAATCGCCAAATGCTGGAGGTAAGCGGGCGAATCGCCATTTTGAGTGAACACCCAAAGGTCCAGGACATCCTCAAGCGCGCTGGTCTCGATAATATCATGCGAATCTATCGCTCCGAAGCGGAGATGGTGGCGGACTCCAAGGAGATTTTGCGGCAAACCTCCAGTTACCGCATCGAAGAGCTCCAAAAGATTTCGAACCAGGATTTTCCCGCCGTACCTCAGGAACCCAAATCGGAATTCGATGATTTTCGGGATGAAATGGGCGAGCAACTCGGCACCAAAATCGAGAATAACGAGTATCCGAACTACCAATATGGGGCGCAACCCGCCAGTCCTCCTCCCCAACAGAATTTCTCATCTCCACCGCAACCCGCTCCCGAACCCCCTGCATATTCGCAGCCGCCCATGGGCGGTAACTTCGATTATCCGACGGTGCAATTGCCGATAGGACAATACGGTGACATGGCCCGGGGAGATGCCGGTATGGAATCGGATGATGAGGACAGCCGGCAAAGGCGGTCCCCCAATGACCGATTGCGCAGCCCCAATGCCCGCAAAGGCCAAGGCCGGCGGGTGGGTGGTCGTGAAAATGTTCCCGACACCCAGCCCCTTATCTATCAGGAAGAGGCCTATAGCCAATCGGGGGGGCCATCCGAACCTCCCGCTCCCGTATTTTCCGATCAACCCTATTCCTCGGCGGGCTATGCGGGGGCATCCCAGATGCCCACAGGCAGGCAGCCGGTATTGGTCGAAGAAAAATCCTTTCCCTGGAAGGGCTTGCTCTTCATCCTGGTTTTTCTAGCGGCCGGTGGCGGGTTGGTCTACTACATCAATCAAAGCGTGGGTGAACTGCCCAAGCCCCGGATTGCAACCGAATCCCCTGTCCCGACGCCTGCCGTGGAGCCCGTTCCGCCGACAGTCGCAGCGCAACCCGAAAAGGTACCGGATTTATCGGCTCAAACCGAAAAAGCCCCTCCCGCTCCCCCGGCGCCTGCACCCCGCGTCGAGCAGGTAAAGCCGCGTCCAGCTCCCAAGCCGGCCCCGACTCCCAGGCCGGCTCCGACTCAGGAAACCCGGGTATCCCGGCTGGAAAAGCCTGCACCCGCTCCTAAACCCACTCCGGCACCCAGGGTAACGACTCCGGCTCCAGCCGCTCCACGAGCCGGTAACATACGGATTACGAGTGAGCCACCGGGAGCCGAGGTGCTCGTCAATTTTTCCAAGAAGGGTGAAACCCCATTGGACGTGGATTTGATCAATAATTCCAACAAAATCATCGTCCGCATGCCTGGTTTCGAGAAGTTTGAAACGACGATTTCAAAAAATACCAGCGAAAATGAATTAAACGTGAAATTGGAAAGGGAGGGCGACGTCGCTACCCCGGAAGTTGTTCAGCCTCCTCGACAGGTAACTCCGCCTTCGCCTCCGCAGCCACCCGCACCGCCCCCTCCTCCTCCGCCGCCGCCTGTAGCTGTGCAAAAACCGACTCCCAAAGCGCCGGAACCCAAACCTCCAGCTCCGGAACCGACCGTTGTTCGACGTCCGGATCCGCCCGCTCCGGCGCCGGTGGTGCCCTTTACTCCGGGTAGCGGACCTCCCGGTGAGATTTTCCTTTCCAGCAGCCCGGCCCGGGCGGACATCATTGTCAATGGTCGTAACACGGGAAAAAAGACCCCGGCCAAATTGGAGCTTCCCTCGGGAGCCCATCAAATTCGAATGGTCAAGGATGGACAGGTGGCTTCCGTGGAGCATAAGGTCAACGAAGGAAAAAACCGCGCCTTGCATTTGAGTCTGCAGTAAAAGCGAAGGGATTGTGGAATTCTCCAAATGGGATTTCCGCCCCCGGCAACGACAGCGTTTCGTGCGCAAGCCGGGTCGGAAAATCCCTTTTCTGCGTATTCTGTTGTTATTGGCCTTGGGATGGGCGCTCTATTGGCAGTTTGATAATCTCATCTCCGCTTCCTGGGTGTCCCGCTTCAAAGTATCGCTATTCTCCCTATTCTCGCCTCAACTTTCCGCATCCCCATCCGAAGTCGCTCCTTTGCGCCAGGATTGGTCGCCGGATTCCACCCGGTTGGATTTACGATGTCCCGAGGCGGAAAAAGCGCGATGCGTAATTTACCTCGATAGTCTCCATCCCGGATTGGGAACCGCTTTACATGCCTTGCATGAAAAAATCAGGATGAAGGTTTATGGAGAAGAATCTATTTCTCTGTCTTCCGCCCGGTTTCGTTGGAAAAGTCGTTTCCCAGGTTCGGTGCGGGACTTTCCCTGGCCCGTTTCCGTCACTATGCAATGCAAGCAGGCAACCGAAGTATTCACTCTGAAAGGCGCCGAATCCAATAACGCATCGGCTACCCTGGAAGAGTTTCTCGCCCAAAGGGATTATTGTTCTCCCCGGCATGGATGTCTTCGCGAGCGGAAAACCGCCATGCCGGTGCGGGCTCCCAAGGAATTCAAATTTCAGCCTGCCGGCAGCGAACTCCTTGATCGGCAGGGAATATCGCTGCTCATTAAAGGTGAAGCGTCTCCCACCGTGCATAGCGCGCTTCCGGGTAAGTTGGTGGATATCCGCGCCGAAGAAAACGGAGGCTTCGCCGCAAAGGTATACCACGGGCGAAGTCTTTTCACTTATTACGGAAGCCTGTCGCGACTGCATGTCGATTTGAAAATCGGGAACGCCCTTGAACCCCGCGATACCCTGGGTTTCGTCGATACGGCAAATGGACAACCCCTGTTCATGGCCTTCAGCGCCGAAGAGGCGGGGCGTTTCGTGGATCCCTCGGCATTCCTGAATATTGCCGCGGGAGAAGGCGCAGCTTCGCATGGACCTTGATCGGGTTTATGCTTCGCTGTTTGCGGTGGATGCGGCGGCGCATCCCAAACAATGCTATGGCTATATTTTAAGTGTAATTCGGCATATGGCCGAAGAAAATCCGGGAGCGGATTGGGGCGCGCGGGATTTGTCCGATGCATTGCGTAAGCGGCTGCGGTTGGATTTCGGCGCCTTGGCGCCGCAGGTGCTGTCCCATTGGGGTCTGAAGGACGGAGCCGAGCTGGGCGCGGCCGTTAAGGCGTTGGCTTCGCAGGGATGTTTGCAATGGGGTCCCGGCGACAAGTTGGAGGATTATGCGGCACAAGGTTCCTTGCTTTCGGATTGACGCGGTGCTTTTATTTCTGGTTGCCGGGCTGGCCATGGCCGCCTGCAACGGCCCTCTCCAGGAGTCGCGCGAAACCCGGTCATGGGAGAACGTGCCCGTTGACAGCCTTCGCTTTTATCCCACGGGAATGCGCTTTCTGCAAAAGGGCGATGACGCGGTGGTCCATTTGCGCGACATACAAACCGGGTACGCCTGCTCGCGCATCTCGCGTCTCGATTTGACGCGCAGCGAAAACGTTTCCGGAGCGGTGATTGATGTCCGCGTCGATGTGGAGTTGCCGGCCTATCCCGATTGCCCCGTCAGCGCCGGACGCGACTCCCTGGTGGATTTTTCCGGCGGCGCAGGTCTCACCGGAAAAATGTTTTTGCGGAATACCCGGCTTGAGGTAACGGACAGTCTTAGGGAAATCGAGCTTCCCGAATCACCGCGCGACTACCGCTTCATTCCGAAAACCGCCGGAACCGACACCCTCATCCTGGACGGGGACGAAGGGGCGGCCCCGGATACCGTCATCTATGGAGTGTCGGCGGGCTATCCCCTGATTTCGCTGGTGCTTTCGGTATGCGACAGCGTGAATTTCGCGCAGTATCGTATCCTGGGCGATACGGTATCAGTCCGGTTATCGGTGGTCGCTTTTGCGGAAGAAGCCGAAATTCCGGAGGCCTGCCGCGAAAGGTCGATTCGTGGCGTCACGGCATATCCGGTCCGGGATTAGCCGGAATTAACCGGAACTAGTCGGAAAATCCAAGGCGTTTTTCCAGGCCCAGGCATTCACGCAGGGCGCCCGCCAGGTCATAAGCCGCTATGCGGGGAAATTTGTCCGCCATCGCGGATGTGAGCCGGTTCCTTTCCTCTACCGAGTTCCAGAGCGTTTCCATCGCAGCGGCCATGGCTTCGGTATCATGGCAATCCACGGCGAGGGCCAGGCCGGAGGCGAATTCCTCCTGCGAGGATCCGGCATGGTAAAACGACGGCACTCCGTGGAGCAGGGCTTCGAATAGGGGATAGCCCCATCCCTCGTAGAGCGAACTGGAAAAAAAGGCGCGGCAGCGCCGGAAATATTCTCTGAGCTCACCCTCCGATACATGTCCCTTTATCAGCACGGCGTCGGCGATTCCCAGTTCCCGCACCCGGGCGGCTATCTCGTAATGGCCCCAGGCTTTATGACCTACCAGGCAAAGCGGAGGCGCCTCTTTTCTGCGCGCGCGCAAAATGGCGTAGGCGGAAACCAGGCCCACGAAATTCTTACGGGGTTCCAGGTTTCCCACCGCCAAAAAAAAGGGGATATCGGGAATGTTACCCAAAGGGGCGCTTTCCGCGGCGCCGTTGAAATGCCGGGGGTGAATGGGGCGCACGACGTTGATTTTATTCCGGGGAATCGCCAGCAGCGCTTCGAGACGGCGAACGGTGAAGCGCGCGCTGGTTATCACGACGTCGGCTTGGGGCGCCCTTTTTTCGAGCCAACGCCGGTTGTATTCGTTGTGCAGCGAACCGACGAAAGGGAGACTCCTCTCCAATGGCGCTGCGTCGGGGATGAGCTGTAGATATTTAGGTCCCCGAGGACGCCAGGGCGGCAGGGACTGGCCCAGACAGAAAACCTGGTCGGGCCGATGCCGAAGTATGGTCAGGGGCAGTTGCACGCCGGTGAAGAATTTCCAGGAGCGAAGGCGGGGACGCAGGACGGTTCCCGGGACCTCGGGAAAGTAGCCATCCGGCAAAAGAAAGATGAAATCGGCGGCGTCGGCGGCCGTGGTCAGGGCCTCGACGAACATGCGCGCGTGTTTCCCCAGGCCCGAATCGTTTCCGGCCGCCATGGCTTCCACCAGAATCAATGGTTTATTTTCCAGACGCTTTGAAGCGACGGAGAAAAGGGACCGCGTGAACCCGGCGTTCATGGCGGAACCAGCCGCAGGCGCGCCATTTTCGCCCAGACGGCTCCGAGCCATAGCAGCAGCAAAGGCAGCAGCGGATAGACGAAGCGGGCATAGGAACTGACCAGCGACAGTCCCGCGACGGACACGCAGAAAAAACCGGCCAATACGGCTATTTCCGGCGGGAGACTACGCCACCGGAGCATAGTCGCCGCAAGAATGCATAGAAAAAGGAAAAAGGCGGGCGCATAGACGAAGCTCCAATTTCCGGTTTGCAGACGGGAATGCGAACCGGGAAAGGTGGAATACGGAAAATCCATTATCAGCCGGTTGACATTCGCCCTCCAATTCCGGATGGCCTTGGCGGGATACCGGGCGAAATTTTTACGGGCTTCGCGCCGCAATTCCGCATCGTGATCGGGGTGATTCAAATGTTCGATGCTCCGCAAAAATCCGCTTTGGCTGGGAAAGACGTCGGGATGATTTACGACCCAATTCATGGGAAAGATGTCGCCCAGTAAATGGGGCTCCGGAGCCGAAAGGGAATACAGGGCCGAACCCCCGGAATTGGCCCAATAAAAAACCCTTCCCGTCAAAGCGTAGGTGTACAGGAGATAGGGGAGACAGCAAATCAGGGCTCCAGCGAAAATCCAGGCGCCGACGGCCGGAGCGCGTGAGCGGTGCAACCAACGGAAGCCTAAGCAAAGGGCCAGCCCTGCGACCAGCACATATCCGAAAAAAACCTTGGTCAAGGCGAGGATTCCGAAACAGAGGGCCGCGAAAATCGGGTAGGAGATTTTTCCGGGGTGAAAGGTGGAGAGGCAGAGGAAATAGGCGCCTCCCGAAACGAGAAAATATCCGATGGGTTCCGTCATCAAAAGGGGAAGCCAGGCCAGGCCGTAAAGGCCCGCATAGGCCGAGAACACGGCGGTCATCCAAAATGCGGTGCGCCGCGGGAGATAGAGACGTAAAGCGGAAAACTGCCAATAGGCCGCCCCCGCGAGAAAAAACGCGTTGCAAACCTTGGCGGCCAGCAGGGGAAGGCCGAAGAACGCAAAGGGAGCCAGAAAAAGCGGGTAACCGGGTCCGTTCCATAGGTAATGGGTGTCGGCAGGAGCGTAAAATCCCCGCAGCAGGTTATGGGCATATTCGACATATCGATCTTCGTCCTGGACGAAACCGGGTTGCGCCCGGGCGAGGATATAGGCCAGGGCGACGAAGAAAATTCCCGCCGGGAGCAGGAGGGAGTGGTTTCGGAGGGTATTCCAAAAAGAGGACATTTTTATCGATTCACCGCTCTATATTTCCGATGCTTCCAGGTTCCCATCCTCCGATTCGCTGGTGGAGTCGGCGCCTTTTAGGATACTATATTGGGACCTGAAATTGCATTTCCCCAAGCGAGCCTAAGCAGACCATTGATATACTGCGCCGACCTTGTCGTTACCCTGGATGGCGCTCCCCTGGAGCGGGGTTTTCTGCGCGTGGAAAACGGCTTGATCGTGGAGGTGGGCCGGCGCGAGTCCCTGCCAGCCAATCCGGGTCCGGTGCGGGAATTGGGCGACGCCGTACTGATGCCCGGCCTTATCAATTCGCATTGCCATTTGGAGTTGGGGATGGCCCGCAATTTCGCATCGCCCACGTCTTCGTTTTCGCTATGGGTATCGCGTTTGCGGCAATTCCTGGGCGCATGCGCTCCGGAGGATTTCGTCATCGCCGCCCGGTTGGGCGCTTTGGAATGTCTCAAGAACGGAATCACCACCGTGGTGGACGTGGGAAATACGGGCGCCGCATTGGAGGCATTGGCGCATGTGCCGCTGCGGTCTTTCGCGCATGTGGAGGTGCTGGGGCTGGATCCCACCGAGGCTTCGGCCCGGCTGGCTGCGGCTCAGTCGTTGCTCGCGCGGAATTTTCCCCCGCATTGCCAAGTGGGGCCGGCGCCGCATGCGCCTTATTCCTGTTCGCCGGAATTACTGCGCTCCCTGGCCGACGAGGCGCGGGCCGGGCGCGGGAGCGGGGTTTTCACCATGCATGTTTCGGAAAGCGCCGAGGAAGATGAGTTTTTCCGACGCGGCAGCGGACCCCTGTGGAATTTTTGCGAACGCATATATCCCGCGCTTCCGCCGCCGCCTGGATACAGTGGCGTGCGGTATCTCGTGGAAAATCACGCCTTGCCCGTGCATGCGCTGTTGGCGCATTGCAATACGCTCGATGCGCAGGACATATCGCTGTTACGCGAAGCGCAGGCCTCCATCGTGCATTGTCCCAAAAGCCACGCGTATTTCAATCACCCGGAATTTCCGCTAGAAAAATGCCTGGAGGCCGGAATCAACATTTGTCTAGGAACCGACAGCCTGGCATCGAACGAGGGCTTGAGCCTGTTCGATGAAATGGCCGAATTACAAAGGCTGCGGCCCGGTCTGCCACCTCGCGTAATCCTGGAAATGGCTACCGTGAATGCCGCGCGGGCATTGGGCCTGTCGGAGCGCCTGGGAAGATTGAAGCCGGGTTACTTGGCCGATTTCATCGCCTTGGGGCCGGGAGCGTCGGCGGGGGATAAAGCCTATGAGGACTTGGTTTCGGAGGAAAGGGAGGTTTTGTTGGTGGTGGTGGGGGGAGATGAGGTTATCCGTGAATAAATACCCTTGTAATTTACCACGGATGCGGCTCCTGCTTATCCTGCTCCTGTCGGCGTTACCCTCTGTGCGGGCCGAAATGCTCATCATTCCCATGGATTTGAGCCAGACCAACCATCTCAAGGCGTATGGCGCGGCCTTTCGGGCGGTAGACGGCGGATTGACGGTGGAATGGCTTCTCAATTTCCGCGGAGGCAGTTTCTTGATGGAACCCTCGGCGGATATTCGCGTCTGGGCGGCGGAGCGGGGAGTCCTATTCGAAATCATAAACGATGCCAAGGTCGATGCGATATTCGGTGAAATCGAATCAGCGAACATGGAGAGGGTGAAACTGGAAAAAGCCCCCCGTATCGCCGTTTATACCCCCCTGACCAAACAACCTTGGGACGATGCGGTCACCCTGGCCTTGGCCTATGCCGAAATCCCCTATGCCAAGATTTACGATAGGGAAATCATCGAAGGAAAATTATCGGAATACGATTGGTTGCACCTGCATCACGAGGATTTCACCGGGCAAAACTCCAAATTCCACGCCGCTTTCAACCATGCGCCCTGGTATGTCAACCAGGTAGTCGCCAACCAGCGCCAGGCGGACGAAATGGGTTTCGCCAATAACGTGATGGTCAAAAAGGCCGTGGTATTAGCCTTGAGGGATTATGTGGAGAAGGGAGGCTTTCTGTTCGCCATGTGCCTGGCCTGCAATACCTTGGATATCGCCTTGAGCACCGTTAAAACCGACGCGGTGGGAGCGGTTTTCGATGGTTCGCCGCCGGCACCCGATTTTCGCGATAAAATGGATTACGGGCTTGCCCTGGCTTTCGAGAATTTCGATGTCGATCCCGATCCCATGTCTCCCACGCATGGCAATCTCGATTATAACCAGGTGAACGCGGGACCGTTGCGTCGGAGACCGGCGAACGATTTCGTGCTGTTCGACTTCTCGCCTAAATACGATCCGGTACCTTCCATGCTCGTGCAAAACCACACTGATTATGTGAAAGGTTTTTTCGGGTTGGGAACATCGTTCCGTAAGGAGTTCGTTAAGGGTTCCATGACCATTCTGGCCGAAGCACAAGGGCAGGATGCCGTGCGCTATTTACATGGTAACCTGGGGCAAGGTCAGTTCACCTATTACGGTGGGCATGATCCGGAGGATTATTCCCATGCGGTGGGGGATGCGCCCACCAATCTCGACTTGCATCGCAATTCGCCGGGCTATCGTCTCATTCTCAACAACGTGCTGTATCCCGCCGCCCGCAAGCAAAAACGCAAGACCTGACATGAAGCCCGATTTGCGCCGTCGTCTGGCGGAATTTTTCGCGGGAGAAAACCGGGTGCTTGATTGGGGGGTGGCTCCGGCGGAACCGCCTCCGCATTCGGATTTGCTGAGAGCCTGGGTGGGGGAAGGCAAGCATGCCGGTCTGGGATATATGAGCGCCGCCCTGGACGAGCGTTGCGATCCGCGCCGATTGTATCCCTGGGCGCGATCCATAGTCATGTTCAGTATCGACTATCCGACTCCCTGGCCGCTGGGAGATGATGCGCGCTATAAAGTGGCGGCATATGCGCGCGGAGACGATTACCATGGGGTGGCCCGGGGGATTCTCGCCCGCTGCGAAACCTTCCTGCAGGAATTGCAGGGCGGACCGGTGAAAGAGGCCGAGAAGACAGAAGAGGCTCTGCGATTCAGGGGATTCGTCGATACGGCTCCGGTGTTCGAAAGGGATTTGGCGACGGAGGCCGGGCTCGGTTGGCGCGGCAAGAATTGCTGCACCTTGAGCCGCGCCCATGGATCCGGATTCTGCCTGGCGGGATTCTTCCTCAATCATTCCCTTCCTCCGGAGCCGCCCCCGCAGGAGTTCTGCGGGGGATGCACGCGCTGCAT
>CAYNXV010000101.1:0-12767 GCA_964401245.1 uncultured Bifidobacteriales bacterium
AGCGCCTTGTTCAAAAAGGCCGCGAGATAATTCTCATCTTTGCGTACGCAAAGTCCGTAATCGGCAAGCGCCTCCGTCGTTTGGCCCAAGCGGTATTTGGCATTGGCGCGATTATACAAGGCATCCACATAATCGGGCGCTTCCAAATAGGCCCTTTGGAAATTATCCAGTGCTTCCTCGAAACGGGATTCCATGTACGCTGCCTGTCCCAGACAATTGAGAAAGGCGCCGCGATTTCCGATTCCCTGAGTGAGGCCCTTTTCGCAAAGTACCCGGGCCTCAGCCAAATCACCGAGTTTCAACAGGCATTCGGCCAGGTTCAGCAGAGCATGAGCGTCCTGCGGGTATTCTTCCAGGTATTTCCGCAACACTTCGCAGGCCCCTGCGAAGTCCTCATGGGCGAATAGCGCGTTGGCCAGGTTCAGACGATATTCCGGTTTCGCTTCTATTTTCAAGGCTTGCCGGAAATAGCGCTCGGCTACCAGGTATTTCCTATCGACTCCCGCCAACTCCCCCATGGCGTTGAAGTAACGATCACTCAAAAGACCCGCCCGCTCCAGTTTCTCCAAAGTTTGGCGCATACCGGAGATAAGTCCTTGATTTTTCTGCTTTTCGAAGAGGTCCCACAGGGCTTTTTCCATGGCTGTCATGAGTGAAATCATACCATGCCGAAAAAGGAAAAGAAATGCCGTTTATGGCAATTCCAATTCGACTTTTCTGAGAGAATTTCCGATTTTTACGGCATTTTGAAGGTATTTACCTGAAGTTCAGGCAATTTGCGCATAATTGGTCGAGGTTTGGAGCGAGGGTTGCAAAACGGAGCGGAAACGGCGGTGGCTGGGATGCAAGGATTCGAACCTCGATAGCCAGATCCAGAAACTGGTGTCCTACCATTGGACGACATCCCAAGAGCTTGGAATTTTACTTAAACTGCCCAAAAATATCAATGCATTCACCGCGGTAATCCAGTAGAATAAAGATATGGATCGGGTCGATGGAAAAATTACCAAGCGTTTTGAACTCCCTCGGGAGCGCTTTTCTGGGCGTACTTCCCGGACCGATAGGCTTGTATTTTCCTATCCAGGCAATGGAAATGCCCGTCTGCGAAGATGGTTGTGTTCTTTATGCCTGTCGACCCGTACAATGAGAGTGGACAGTCGGTCGGTTATATCCCGGCCAATATTATCCCAAGGGACGGCTTCGGCCTTACCACAGCAAGAGAGGATGCCATGAAAAAGATTCCTTCCTCATTCGACTCGAAGGACAAGATCCCTTTTCTCCAGGGACGCCCGGATCGTGAAATGGGAATCACGAAGGATGACGTTCTCAATCTTGCGATCGCTTTGGCTACCGCCGGGGATGTTCTCAAGCTTTGTGAAGACCGGCATCTTTTCCGACAGCCCAAAGCGGATTAGTCCGAATTTCTCCGCCGGCCACCCGGTCGGCGGCCTTCATCCCGGCTTGCCGCAGGGACGAGTTAAGTTATTTTTCCCCGGGTAATTTCTTTTTCCAATTTCAGCCCCCCCATATGAAGGGTGGACGCCATTTCAATCTTTTCAATAAGCGCAAAGGCCCGAAGTCGTTGGGTCTTTCTGCGTCCATACCTTAAACGTTACCGGCTGCCTATTTTGGCCGGGATGATAGGCGCCGCCATATCCACGGGGTTGGATCAGATTTCCCCTTGGATGCTTAAGGTGATATTGGACAGGCTCCAAGCCGGCACCACCCTGCAGGGACTTTATGCGCCCATCGGCGCCGTGCTGGCCGCTACGATTGCCGGCGGAACTTTGCTGTATTTTCAAAGGCTGTGGGTGATTCAAAGTTCCCGACGCATCGAATACGATTTACGGACCGAACTTTTCGGAGGATTGTGCCGGCAGCCCAAGTCGTTTTTCGATACCCAATCCATCGGCGATATCATGTCCAAGGCCACCAATGATCTGGATAGACTGCGGGATATGGTGGGTCCCGTCATTCTCCATCTTGTCCGCATGCTTTGCCTCTTCGCCTACACCACTTTGGCGTTGTTTCTGTTGCATCCCAAGTTGGCCTTGGTGGGTCTCTTGCCGGCGCTGCTCATGCCGGTTTTGGCCAATGTTTTTCTCATGCGCATGTACAGGTTATTCGGAGGCATCCAAAGCAATCTTTCGTCCCTCAATACCTTCGTGCAGGACACCATCTCGGGAATCCAGGTGGTGAAAGCCTATGGAAAGGAAGATGCTTTTTACAAAAAATTTTCGGTCGCGTCCCAAGGTGTGCGGGACGCCTCCTTGAAGGTCGCCTATTACAATTCGCTATTGTGGCCCGCCATCGGAGTGTTGGGCGCGTTGAGCATCGCTCTGGTGGCTTGGGTGGGCGGCGTCATGACCGTGAACGGTGAAATCACCATCGGCACGCTTTCGGCGGCCATCATATACCTGTTACGCCTGCAATTTCCGCTGGTGGGATTGGGATGGGTGGCCAGCATGATCCAAAGGGCCAATGTCTCCATCGACAGGTTGATGGAGCTGCGCAGCGCCTATGTGAAAAAGGATCCGGAGATACGCATTCGCCAGGCGGCCGAATTACCCAAGCCCCAACGCGATTTCGGAACCTTGCGCGTCAAAAATCTTTCCTTCGGATTTTCCGGTGGACCGCCGGTTTTGCGGAATATCTCGTTTACGCTTCCGGCGGGCTCCACCCTGGGAATCGTCGGTCCCCTCGGCGCGGGGAAAACCACCTTGCTGCAGGTGCTTTGCGGCATTTATCAGCCGTCACCCTTGTCTTTGTTTTTGCAGGACAAACCACGTGAGGAGTATCTCGACGAAGTATGGAAAAGTCATTTCTCCTACGCCCCCCAGGACGGATTTCTTTTTTCCAAAAGCATCAGGAAAAACATTTTATTGGGACATACGCAGCACAGTCTCTATGGAGTCGAAGAGGCGGGGGAGCTCGCGGCCTTTACCAAGGATTTGGCGCAAATACCCGGAGGGTATGAGGCACTGCTGGGAGAAAAAGGCATCAATCTCAGCGGCGGACAGCGACAGAGAGTGGGATTGGCGCGCGCCTTGGCCGCCGATGCGCCTCTGCTGTGCCTGGACGATACGCTTTCGGCCCTCGATACCGAAACGGAATCCGAGGTATTGGCAAACCTGCGGGAAAAATTCGATGGACAAACCCTGCTCATCGTCGCGCATCGCTATTCCTCGGTCATGCATTGCGACCATATCATCTTCCTCGAAGCCGGACGTATCATCGAAGAAGGCACCCACGAAGAATTGCTCCTGAAACAGGGAGCCTATTTTCAAGTGTGGGAAAAACAGAAAATCGGCAGTTCCTTGGAGGAGGCATGACCGGAGCGCCCCACCCTGCCCCCTCTACCTCTTCGAGCGGTCATACTCTGCAAGTGACGACGGAGAACAAGCCGGTAAAACGGCGAGAATATTTGCATGAAGACAGAACCGCCCATTTTCTGGATAGGCGCTTGTGGAGCCGGTTCATAGGATTGGCCGCGGGCCAACGCTGGCTGGCAGTGGCGTCTTTCCTGCTTTTGCTGGCGGCGGAATTTCTCCCTTTATTGCAACCCGCGATCGTTCAGCGCATGATTGACGGACCCATCCAACAGCAGCGGGCGGATGGGTTGTGGCCATATATCGGCATGTTCTTTTTGATCGTGGTGGCTACCGGCATTTTGGAATATTTGAAGGCCGTTGCCAGTCAGAACCTGGGGTTGCGGATCATCCACAAGCTGAGACTCGAGGTCTATCGTCGGTTACAGCATTACCGCATGGATTTTTTCCATCGAACGCCCGTAGGCCGACTTATGACCCGCCTGGGAAACGATATCGACAGTTTGAACAGCATGTTCACCGAAGGGCTGATCGAGCTGTTGGGCGCATTGCTCATGATTGGCATGGCGGTGGTATTCATGCTATTCATGGATTGGCGGCTGGCATTGGCCTCTTTGGCGGTGCTGCCTTTCATGATATTCGCCACCTCCACTTTCCGGGTCAAAGTTCGCAAAGTGAACGTGGAAATCCGCAAGTGGCTGGCCGAACTCAATTCCACCCTGCAGGAAAGCCTGTCGGGAATCCACGTAGTTCAGGTATTCGGCAAGGAAGACAGCCAGTTCCAAGAATTCGATCGCATAAACAAAGAGGTGCGCGAGGGGTGGCTCAGGAATGTCAAATATTACGCCTTGTTCTTTCCCGGCATTTCGGGGCTGACCGAGCTAGCCCTGGCCGCCCTTTATTTTTTCGGCGGATATCTGTTTTTACGCGACGAAGTAAGTCTGGGCACCCTGGTCGCATTGTCCTGGTATACGGGCATGTTCTTTCGGCCTCTGCGAGAATTGAGCGATAAAATCACCACCCTGCAAACCGCCATGGCTGCGGGTGAAAGGGTTTTCACCCTTTACGATACCGAAGCGTCGCTTCCTTCCGGAAATGTAGAGCGGAACGATTCTCCCCTACGGGTGGATTTCGAGAACGTCGGCTTCGAGTACGAAGAAGGTCAGCCGGTACTCATCGACGTTTCTTTCTCGGTATCTGAGGGTGAGTCGATTGCCGTGGTGGGAGCCACCGGTTCCGGTAAGTCCACCTTGCTGGGATTACTGAATAAGTTTTACCTGCCGAATTCGGGGCGGATTTTGTTGAACGGCCTTCCCGTGCAGGAATATCGGGACGAAGACCTTCGACATTACATCGGCTTCATTCCCCAGGACGTCTATCTTTTCGCCGAAAGTGTGGCTTTCAATATCGCCCTTTCGCCCGACTTTGATTTGCAGAGGGTCGAAGAAGTCTGCCGCCACGTTCATGCCCATGGATTCATCAGCGCCATGCCCGACGGTTATGCCACCCGGTTGCGCGAAAGGGGCGAAAACCTATCGGCCGGGCAGCGGCAGCTGTTGGCTTTTGCCCGCGCGCTTTACCATAAACCCCGGCTTTTGCTACTCGACGAAGCCACTTCTTCGGTGGATACGCAAACCGAAGGCCTCGTTCAAGACGCCTTGGGACGAATCCTCCGGGAAACCACCTCCATTATCGTAGCCCATCGCCTTTCAACCATTCAAAATGCCCGTAAAATCCTGGTTATGCATAAAGGTCAAATCCGGGAAGCAGGTACTCATGGCGAATTATTGAAAAAAGGAGGGATTTACGCCAAACTGTATCAAATACAGAGTTTTGAATGAATTCTCTTCGAAACGCTTAAATTGCCCTTACCGTTGATTTTTGGCCAAATTTTCCTATAATTGACCTCGCCTAGAGAGATGTCCGAGTGGTTTAAGGTACATGCTTGGAAAGCATGTTGGGGTTAACGCTCCACGGGGGTTCGAATCCCCCTCTCTCTGCCATTTTTTTTCAACAACGTCGATTACGCTGGGAGTAACCACCGCAGCCGATTCGACCGGGAGAACCGAATGTCCAAAAATCAGCATCTATCCCTTGAGGATTGTTACGATCGCGGCGCATCGCCTTTTCGGGCGGTGATCATGGCCTCCCAGGAGGCCCGGTTCATCAATGAGCAGGCCAACCTCGGCTTTATCAAGCTTGCGGATAAGCCCACCACCATCGCCATTCAAAAGTTCAAGGATAACCGCCTGGCTCTGGTCGAAGACGAGGAAAAATAAGCGGACCACCTCTTTGGGGAGAAATCCGTTTTGCACGGGAAAAAAATTCTGGTTGGAGTTACCGGTAGCATTGCCGCTTACAAGGCATGCGACCTGGTGCAGCGACTCAAAGAAGAAGGCGCGCAGGTGCGCGTGGTGCTGACCCCCAGTGCGGAAAAGCTGGTTCACCCCAACACGTTCGCGGCTCTTACCGGGTATCCGGTTCACGAAAACGCCTGGAGCGGGGTTCCGGGTGGGGCCATGCCCCACATCGATTTGGCTCGCTGGGCCGATTTATTTTTGATTGCTCCCTGTTCCGCTCATACACTCGCCGAAATGGCCCATGGCCTTACCGGCTCCCTCCTATCCCTCATTTATCTGGCATTCGAAGGGCCTACCTACGTGGCTCCCGCCATGAATTCGGTAATGCTGGCCTCTCCGGCAGTTCAGCGCAATCTGGATTGCCTGCGAAAAGACGGCGTGGAAATTCTACCCACCGATTCCGGGCAATTGGCTTGTGGAGAGGTGGGCTTCGGAAAGCTGCTCGAAGTGGGTCAAATCGTTGCTTTGGTGCGATCCGGCTTTGCGCTATCCAAAGTTCGCACCTTCAAGGATAAACGCGTCCTCATCGCTTTGGGCCACACGCGGGAAAAAATTGATGATGTCAGGTATATAGCCAACCGCTCCAGCGGGAAAACCGGATTGGCTCTGGCCCGGGCATTCCACTTGGCCGGGGCGCAAGTGCAATTGGTGGTCGGATACCTCGAGGATGAATTACCCTCGGGTTTCGACACCTTTCGGGTGGCCACCAGCGAGGAATTCCATAAAGCTATGGTGGACCGCAAAGAAGATGCGGATGTGGTGATTATGGCGGCAGCCATCGCCGATTTCGTGCCCAGTAGAATCTTCAGCGGCAAACTTGCGCAGTCCAAGGAGCTTGCCACCTTGGAGTTACAACCCTCCCGGGACATTTTGCTGGAGCTGGGAAAGACCAAAACCACCGGGCAGGTTCTGGTGGGATTCGCATTGGAAACCGAAGAGGAATTGCATCGGGGTGTGGAAAAATTGGGTAGGAAACACTGCGATGTTTTCGTGCTCAATAATCCCGTCAAAACCCAATCCGGATTCGGGCGCAATACCGTGCTCGCCTCGGTGACCCTTGCGGGCGCAACGCCCCCGGCTCTGAGCGAAATGGAAAAGGAGGTTTTGGCGGATAAGGTTCTCGAAGCCGTGGAACTTGCCCTTCAAAAGGCTTTGACGAACCATCCATGAGCGATTTTCCGTCCGTTCAATTGCAGGCCTATCTCCGGTGGCAAGCCGATATGGGCGGCGACGAAGTCATTTTGGATGAGCCTTGGAAACCCCGGCCCATGGGCGCCAACTCCGGTAATGTAGCGGCCCGAACCGGCAGCCCAACACAGGGCCTCCCCCACCCTGGCGACTTGACCGGAATCGGCTTGCTACAATCCCTCGCGGCGGAATTCGCGGGAGAGGGTTCGTCTTCTCCCGGTAGGGCGAAACGAAAGGTCCCGGCACCCGCACAAATCAAGGTCAGCGAATTGCCCTCCTTCAAGTCATTGCAGACTTTTCAGGAATTCATTTTATCCGACTACCCCATGCTGGCAGTCGAATGGCGAGCGGGTTCCGAGGAACCTCCGGTATTGGGAGAAGGCAAGGCGGACAGCCGTCTGATGGTTCTGTTTCTGCAACCCGATACCCTTGCCGATTCCGGGCACATCCTGGATCCGGAGAACGACGCCCTCTTCACCCGTATGTTGGCCGCCATCGGGTTTTCGCGGGAGGAAGTCTATTGCACCGTCGTGGCCAAATACAAATCCCTGCCGGGAAAACTGACTCGCCGGCACTTGGCGCGCCATTGGCCCTGGCTGCAACGGGAATTGGAGTTGGTATCCGCTCCCCAGGTATTATTGATGGGTGAATCTTGCGCCCAGTTTGCCTTGAAAACAGGAAAGAGCATGGAGGAATTACGGCAGGGTGCGCCTGGATTGGGCGACAAGACCTGCACCGTCACCTACCACCCCGCTGAATTATCCGCCCGAGCCGAGTTGAAGGCGCCCGCATGGAAAGATTTGCAATGGTTGAAAACAAAATGCGAAGCAGCTGGAGCGGCGACATGAACCGGTCGGGACAATCCACATCGGCCAATCAAGCGACTTCAGCCTATCGATTGCCCCCCCAGGCCATCGAGGTGGAAAAACAGGTGATAGGCGCCTTGCTACTCGACCCCGAAGCAGTGGCTTCGGCCATTGAAATCATAGGGCCTGACGATTTTTATCTCGAAAAGCACCAAGCCATCCTGGAATGCATGGCGAGCCTTTTCGAAAAGAATACGCCGGTGGACCTCATCACCGTAACCGAGGCGCTTCGTAAGCTGCGTAAATGGGAAAAGGTGGGCGGAGAGGATTACCTGCTGGAAATTTCCGCGGAAGTGGTGTCATCCGCCAACGTGGTTCAGCATTGCCAAATCATCAAGGAAAAATCCATGTTGCGCCGGCTCATCCAGTCGGCCAATCAAATCCTGGAACGCTCCTATGAAGGCGCCCAGGAACCCGCGGAAATCCTCGATTCCGCCGAAGGGGAAATCTTCGCCATCGGCGAACAGAATGTGAAATCGGGATTCATCCAGATCAAAAAAATCCTGAGCGACACCTTCCGTCTCATCGAAAGTTATTCCAAGGGCGAAATCACCGGCGTGCCCACGGGGTTCAGGGATTTCGATCAAATGACTTCGGGCTTCCAGAAAACCGATCTCATCATCCTGGCGGGAAGACCCGCCATGGGCAAGACCGCGCTGGCCCTGAGCATGCTCGCCAACGCCTCCATCGACAAGGGAAAAACCGTCGCCTTCTTTTCCCTGGAAATGGGTCGGGAACAATTGGTGCAGCGTATTCTCTGCCGTCAGGCGCAAATCAACATGCATCTGCTCCGCACGGGAAGGTTGCCCCAGCGGGATTTTCCCAAGCTGTCCATCGCGGTGGGCCCCATCAGCGAAGCGAAAATTTTCATCGACGATCATCCGTCGCTCAACATTCTGGAACTCAGGGCCAAATGCCGGCGATTGAAAGCTCAGCATGGCCTCGACATGGTCATGGTGGATTATCTCCAGCTCATGCAAGGCACGGGAAGGGTGGAGAACCGGCAGCAGGAGATTTCCCAAATCTCGCGCGGCCTCAAAGGCCTGGCCAAGGAATTGGGCATCCCCGTGGTGGCGCTTTCGCAGTTGAGCCGCGCGGTGGAACAACGGGGGGGCGAGGGCGAACCCAAGCTATCCGACCTGCGCGAGTCGGGCGCCATCGAACAGGACGCCGATTTGGTGATGTTCATCTACCGCGATGAGGTTTATAATAAGGAAGCCGAAAAGGGCAAGGCCAAGATTATCCTGGCCAAACAGAGAAACGGTCCAACCGGGGATGTGCCTTTGACGTTCATAGCCGATTACGCCTCTTTCACGGATTATTCGCCCCGAGCGGAAGAACAAGCGTTTTAGGAAGGCGCGAGTGGACCGAACTCGAACGCGCCCTCAGCCCTCGGGAAGCCTGCTGCGCAAATGGATAGAAGGCGTGGGCTTTTTCTTTTTGTCCGCGGTCCAGTCGTTGATGCGCATGGTCTCCGCCGGAATGGAAAAAGTGGGTGCGGCTTTCGTCCTGTTGGCGGGAATATCCGCGCGATTTCCCCAGGTTCGGAAAAATCCGGCCTTGACCCTTCAGCAAATGATGCGCATCGGCGTCACCTCCCTGCCTCTCATCATCGTCATCTCTTTTTTCATCGGAGCGGTGGCCACCATATCGGCCGATTACCAGTTTCGGGGCTATATCCCCGACGTATACCTGGGAACCGCAGTGGCCAAATTCGTCATCATCGAATCGGGTCCCGTGCTTACCGCTTTGGTGTTGGCCGGCCGTGTCGGTTCCGCCATCGCCGCGGAAATCGGGACGATGAAGGAAAAAGAGGAATTGGACGCCATGGCGGTGCTCGACCTGGATCCTCTGCGTTACCTGGCCATGCCCCGTCTCCTCGCCGGGATAATCTGTTTTCCGGTGCTGGTCATCATCTCGGATTTTCTGGCGTTGGTGGGCGGATGGTTGGTGGCCTACGGGCTGCTGGATGTAACCACGGCAACTTATGTTTACGGCTTGCGGTTTCTATTCTCCCTATACGATGTGGGTGTAAGCCTCGGAAAAGCCGTTATTTTCGGTATCATCGTGATTCTCATGGGATATTATCACGGCCTGCGGGCCGGCGGAGGCGCCCGCGGAGTGGGACAGGCCTCCATGCGATCGGTGGTATCGTCGTCGGTATTGATTCTCGTCATGGATTTTTTCATCGTCTATTTCGCCTATTGAACAATACCATGACCTTACCGGCAATGCGAAACAAGGAAGGCAGGGAATTCCGGTGAACGATTCCGAATTTCTGATTGAACTCCGGCATTTGCAAAAATCCTTCGGACCCCAGAAGGTGTTGCGAGACGTCAATTTGAAGATCCGCCGCGGCGAGACCATGGTCATCATCGGCAGTTCGGGCGGCGGTAAATCGGTGATATTGAAGCATTGCATCGGGCTGCTGCAACCGGATGCCGGAGAGGTGGTTTTCGACGGTGGCGTGATAGGCACCAGGGACTCCCAAGACTTCAAGGCCGTGCGCAAGCGCATGGGCATGCTATTCCAGGGGGCGGCACTTTTCGACTCCATGAACGTGGGCGAAAACATCAAATTCGCGCTTCGGGAGCATAACAAACAATTGACGGAAAGCGATCTCGACCGGATCATGGCCGAGACCTTGCACATGATCAACCTGTCGCCGGATATCTGTTACAAGATGCCCAGCGAACTGTCCGGGGGCATGAAGAAGAGACTGGGATTGGCACGGGTTATTGCCTTGAAGCCAGAAGTAATACTCTATGACGAACCCACCACGGGTCTCGACCCCATCACTTCCGACGTCATAAACGACTTGATTCTGGAAATGCAATCCAAGCTGGGCGTAACCAGCATCGTGGTGACCCATGACATGGTTTCGGCCTATAAAGTGGCCGATCGAATGGCCATGCTGCTGGACGGACATATCATTTTCACGGGCACTCCGCAGGATATCCGCGAGACCACCAATCCCTATGTCCAGCAGTTCATTCAGGGTCAGCGGCGGCTGCTCTCGAAAGCGGTCTGTAGCCGAATAGGCATCCTCTTTCGCGGACCCGTGGGGACAATTCCTGGCCGCAGAAGTTAGTATTTGAACGTTATGGCCACGAAAAACAAGACCAACACGCTTTTCCTTTGCCGTGAATGCGGCGACACCACCACCAAATGGGCCGGCCGCTGTCCTTCCTGCGAAGCCTGGTCGAGCCTGGAAGAGGTACGCGAGCAGGTTCAGTCGGCAGTGCAAACCCGGGGTTTGGGATTGCAGGGCGCTCCCGTCACCCTCAAGGAAATCGTGGATCAACCCGAACAAAGGCTCCGCACCGGATTGTCGGAATTGAATCGGGTCCTGGGTGGCGGAATCGTTCCAGGTTCGCTGGTGCTTATCGGCGGTGACCCGGGCATCGGCAAATCGACTTTGCTTCTGCAAATGGGAACCATTCTTTCCACCGCCGATGTTTCCGTCCTTTATGTGACGGGCGAAGAGTCGCTGACCCAGTTGAAAATGCGCGCCGAAAGGCTATGCATGCCGGCGCCGGACATGCAGGTTTACGCGGAAACCAACCTCGAAGCCATTCTGGCCCAGGCCGACAAATTGAAGCCAAGGGTTCTCATCATCGATTCCATCCAGACGGTATACAAACCCGATTTGACCGGTTCCCCCGGATCCGTGACGCAATTGAAGGATTGTACCCTGGCGCTGATGGTTTACGCCAAGTCGAACAACTGTTCGGTATTCATCGTGGGTCATGTCACCAAGGAGGGCGTGTTGGCCGGCCCCCGCATGGTGGAGCATATGGTGGACACCGTCATTTATTTCGAAGGGGAGCGCCACCTGGCTTACCGGATTTTGCGCGCGGTGAAAAACCGCTTCGGGGCCACCAACGAAATCGGGGTTTTCGAAATGGCCTCCACGGGCCTTATCCAAGTGGAAAATCCCTCCCAGGTTTTCGTGCAGGGCAAGGGGGAGCGCGATCCGGGTTCCATGGTCACCTGTTCGATGGAGGGGTCCAGACCTATTCTGGTGGAAATCCAGGCATTGGTCTCGCGTTCCAATTATTCCGTGGCGCAAAGGGTGAGCATGGGTCTCGATTCCAAGCGCCTGACCATTCTCCTGGCCTTGTTGGACAAGTTCGCCGGAATCGAAATCGGATTGCAGGATGTGTTCGTGAATATAGCCGGAGGGTTTCGCGTAGAGGAGCCGGCGGTGGATTTGGCGGTGGCGGCGGCCGTGGCTTCCAGCCATCTTTCCCGTCCCTGCCCTGCAGGGGTGGCAGTCTTGGGAGAACTGGGCTTGAACGGAGAATTGCGGGCTGTCCCCTTGGTGGAGTCGCGCGCGAAGGAGGCCGCAAGGCTGGGATTCAAAACCCTGGTGATGCCGCAGGCTTCCGCTTCCAAGCTCAAATTACCCGGAGTAGAAATAAGGGCCGTCCAGAAGTTGGGCGAAGCCTTGGAAGCGATTTACGGATGAGTGCGCTCGAGTTGAATTCGGTTGAGACCGCTGCGGAAACCGCTCCCTTCTTCAAGCTAACGGCAGCCGATAAATCAAGCGATGCCCGTTGCGGCGTATTGCATACGGCCCACGGCGAGGTGCAAACTCCGGTTTTCATGCCGGTGGGAACGGCAGGCACGGTAAAAGCGGTGAATCCCGATGCTTTGCGGGAGCTGGGAGCCCGCATCATCCTGGGTAACACCTATCATCTCTATCTTCGTCCCGGAACGGATCTTATCGAAAAAGCCGGTGGCCTGCATCGCTTCGCCTCCTGGAAAGGCGCGCTTTTGACGGATTCGGGAGGATTCCAGATTTGGAGCCTCAACAGCCTCCGCAAAATCAGCGAAAAAGGAGTAACCTTCCGGTCCCATATCGACGGTTCGAGCCATCTTTTTACCCCTGAATCGGTTATGCTCGCCCAAAGGCAAATCGGAGCGGATATCATCATGGCCTTCGATGAGTGCACCCCCTACCCCGCCACTCCCCTCGAAGTGGAGCAATCCCTGACGCTTACCCAGCGATGGACCGAAAG
>CAYNXV010000102.1:0-12718 GCA_964401245.1 uncultured Bifidobacteriales bacterium
CCCAGGTATCAAGCCAATATTATATTTCTTCCGAAATGAAACTTCATACAGATCGAATTGGGAGTGTGGGTAAAAATAAATCTGATATAACCTGTCATTAAAATATATGACTTTTACTCGACCCATTACGTTCAAATGCCCTGCCGTATCGCAGCTCAAAGTACTGAAGCGGAGTTGCCCTTCATTTACGGGATCCTCGACTCCCAAAGCACTGGTTTCTTTGCAACTCGAGAATCCTAAATTATTGGTATCCAATTCCTTCCCCGAAGAAAAGCTTTTTAATCCGAACGGCATTTCGCTTTCTTCGAATTTCTCTAGATAGTCAGGCTCAAATTCGTCGATTCCCATCCAAAAATAAATCACATACGATGGTATAGATTGCGGATTATTGTGCAAATATCTATTTACCAAAAACCCCAGGATAATGGCGCTTATTGAAAAAATAATTGCCATTCGAACCCAGAGAGCTATATCAGGCCTTTTCATTCGATTTCAATTTCCTGTTGATATCTGTTTTCAATATCTTAGTCGGCTTCTGTCCAAGACCCATTTAATACAAGCCCATAATTTCGATCGATAATGGATTTTCAGCATGAATACCTCCGAGGGAGGCTATTCTTTGGCCCGAGCATTAAGTTTATTATAAAGGTGGTTTTTGAGCGGCTCTCCACGCATTATTGCAGGAGATAGACGGATATCATAAAATGACAAGTCACGCGACACTCTCTTAACTGGCATTCCAAGGATTTTGCGCGAGCCATTCTTAACGGGTAAATAGTACTCGTAAATGATCATTATGGAATAACTTTTATTGCTATCTAATACAACTGATTTCCCTAGAATGTCCTTTAAGGAGAAAAACCAAGTTACTCTCGACTTTGCCTTCAAAGTTATCACTTCGTAGCGCAGTGAATCAGGCGGTATTTTATGGTTCTCATCACCAGGAGGATCGAATACCCTAGCTGATAGCTCCATACCGAACATTGGCCTACCGTCTGCAGTCAGTAGTATGCTGATTGCAGAGTCAACAGGCCGATCGATTATATGAGAAAAAATATTTTTTTCTGATGTATTATATATTGAGAAGGAAAATCCATCCATGGCGCCATTTGCTTGCGTAAGCTGAGCCGCCTCAAAATATATCTCCGGTTCGCCTTGTATAACCTTTGAAACACTCTCTTCATCCGCCAGTATCAGCGTAGCTAGCACCCATATAAATAATATTGGCTTAGATATTCCGGAAAATATACCACGATTATAAATATCTATTGCCATTATGGACACCCCAATTTCTTTTGAGCTTCTGCAATTTTAGCCATGACCGGTAATACAACAATTTTAACAGCATTCAAATACTGTTCCGGATTATCATGGCCTTCTTCCGCCGCCTTAACGTCTATGATTTTTTTGGTAAATGCATTGCCCGCCGCAATTGTTTTTGAGGAAAACATCAAGCCAACCCTTGCATTGTTTTTGTTATTATAGGTGGAAATAGGTTCGCCAATAGCGTCAATTTTTCTTATGAGTTCCTGGAATGCACTTCCGTACCCGGATTTGTAATTGCTTATATGGATATTTTCATGAGCTAGAACCGCGGATTCCATATAATATCCTTGGGTAATAGGCTTTACTGACTCAAATCCAGCCTTAAGACTATTGTACATCTTATCCAATTCCCCACAAGATTTTGTAGAGCCAATCAGTGCATCTGTTATCTCTTCTCGATTCCCCAGATTGATTCCAAGACCCACGTCCGCTTTTTCAGGTTTTATGATTTTAAGCTTCCATTTTTTTGAGCTGCAGTCTACGTACGCTTCGTACTCGGGAGCAGTAATGTCAACAGTAACAAGTCCAAGGGGTTCTGTTTCAATACCAGTGGGTGCGGGAAAATCTAGCTTATCAGGGCCTTGAGGTACTTCTTTGGAAAAAACATTTATTGTAGCTTCTGCTGGTTCTGAAGGTTGCCCAGATTTGCAAGTCCACTTGGCAGTTACTGTTTTCGTTCCTTCTGAACTGAATTTGGTACTGAAAGATGAGATCGCGCTGCTTTCGGTTTTACTTGCCGGAATCTCACCGCCGTTCCAGTCCATTTCACCAGGACTCGGCTTTCCCTCGGCGTTAAGTGTGATTATTTCACCAATACAGATATTTTCTCCATCCCCCTTGATAATCTCTACTGCAGGTGGCTCCGCCTGCCCCGTCGGATTATTCGGCCCCGCGCAATGCCACCCGCCCTTCACAATCCCGAATCCCGGATCCGAAGTGATCACCGAAGCATCCTCGCTCACCGTCCCGGTACCAATGCTCACGAACGTACCCAAATCATGATCGAAGGAATAGAAATGCGTCTGCTCTCCCGGCTTCAAACCATCCACATTGGGATAGGTTATGGGCGCAGGCGGGTCGAACTTGGCTTCCGCCGGCCCGATAGAAATGATGAAACGGGGCTGCATCCCCTCCCCTGGCGGCATGGGGATTTTATCCGTAGCCACCGAGGTAATGGTCAACGTATGGTCGTCCATATCCGCGGGAAAAGTCGCCGACCCTGCCGGAACCTTCATGGAAAATCCGGGAATGTCGCTTAGCGTCAAAATCTGGTCTTCCGTGGCGCTGGCAACTTTGCCTTCGGCGTTATTCTTCGCCACCAGGTAAATCGGCATGCCCACATCATTGTTCACCCCGCTGATGGCATTCAGCTCGAAATGCAGGGTCACCCAGTCCCCCGGCGTCGTAGCCGTGGAGCCATCTATCCGCAAGTGTACGACCCCCACGGGGGCGCCAGCTAGAATGAATTGACCAGCCTCATCGGTGGTGGTCTGCTGTCCGGAGCCGTCAATCCGCACCGTCACCCCCGGAATGGGCTGATTGCTGTTATTCAGAATCACGCCGCTCACCTTCGTTTCGGCCGCTGGGCCGGCCTCATAGCCCGAAAGTACGAACATGGCGGGATGCCCCGTATTCCCCTCGTAATTGGCAGCTACCAAATTATTATCCCGCCCCGGGCGCTGCCCCAGGGTAAAAGCGGCGAATGCTCGGCCATCCGCTCCCGTCATGGCCGTGGTTTTGTTCTGCCCGTGGAAATGCCCGCCTCCCTCCTCGACCTTGAATTCAACGGCTACCCCCTCCAAAGGATTGTTTCCGCTGTCCGTGACTATAGCCACCAGGGGTTGTGAAGCAGGAGCTCCGACCAACCCTCTTTGCATGTCACCCAAGGCGGTGTTGATTTTGGCGGCGCTTTGAGGCTGGGCCAGGGCATGGAAAACCGCTTCTCCGGCAAAATTGGGGGCCGTGGCTATGACCTGGTTCGCGCCGGGTCCGGAGCGCTTGCCCAGGGTGAAAATGGTCGAGGCTTCTCCCTGTGCATTGCTGGTCACCAAAAGGGTTCGCGCACCACCCGTTAAAGTGCCATCGCCTTGGGAAACCCGGAATATCACGGGTTTTCCGGGAACCGCCTGCCCGCTCCCATCCTTGACCGCCGCCACCAGGGGATTAGCCAGTGGTGTGAAAATGAAGGCAGATTGCGCCTGTCCGGAAACCAGGTGCACAGCCGGTTGGGGAGCATCATCCCTATTAACATGGATGACCGCGCTGGCGACATTACCCGCCTTGTCCTTGGCCACGGCAGTTATAGTGTTGGGTCCGACGGAAAGAGGCACTTGGGCCGAAAAAGTATTGTTGGCCACCTGGGCCACCACTCCATTGACCGTGACGGTGGGCATGGACTGCCCCTGTGCGTCGGCTATGCGATCGGTTACGGCTCCGGCCACCGTTATTTGGTCTTCCCTGACCTTGAGCCCGTCTGCGGGTGCGTGGATGTAAATACGGGGCTTTTCCCGGTCCAACGTCACGGTAACCGATGCGGAAGCCTGCTTGCCGTTCGCGTCAAAGCCGGAGGCCAGCAAAGTATTCCGCCCGTCCGCCAGGGGAACCAGCGCCCGGAAGCTGTTGCCGGTAATAGTGGCCGCAATGCCATCCACCCGCAGGTCGGTAAGGGGAACGGTAAGGTCCCCTTCCACCAGAATATCGGCATCGGAAACGGTAGTGAAATTGGCGGGAGCGGTTATGGTCAGCGTCGGTTCGGGCAAAGCCAGGATGAATTCGGATTGAACCTGGGACGGATTTCCCACGAGGTCGCTAAGTTTGGCCGAGAGGATATGGCTTCCCTCGCTTAAGGACAGAGTGCCATATACTGAATCCGGAGTTTGGGAGAGGGAAGACAGGATGGACGTACCATCCAGAGAGATGTCGAGCGTGGTCAAATCCACTCTGGAACCCGTATCGGAGAAAGCGACTTTCACATAGACCAGTAAATCGGCGAGAGTCGAACCCTGGGCGGGCGAGGCTATGGAAACCACGGGGCCTTTGGTGTCCAGGGCGATGTCGACGAAATCCACTCCGGTATTTCCCGCCGCATCGGTGGAGTCGATGGAGACGGAATTGGGGCCTTCCACCAAGTCGATGGTGCGGGTGCGCGGCTGACCATCCACCGTATAATGCACGGTAAAGGGAGAGGCCGTGACGGTGGTATCGCGCCCGGGCCGGGTGATTTGGACAACCGGAGGCTGGGTATCGAGGATTACATCGACGGTATCTTTCCCCGTACCGCTCGCATTGGTGCTGGAAATGATGACTTGGTTCGGACCTTCGGTGAGGGCATACAGGGAGGATTGTGCTTCTCCGTCAACAGTGTAATTGACCAGAATGGGGCTGAAATTGTAAAGAGCGCCAGGGGCTGGGTGGGTAATGATCACCAAAGGTAAAGTGACCTCGGGTTCGAGAACCACTGTAAAATTGACCTGGACTTGAGAGGTATTCCCCGCCCTATCGGAAATCATAGCGGTTAGCGTGTAGGAGCCGGCGTCCAAAGCCTGGTCTTCGCTCACACTCCAGGTCGCTTCGTTTGGTCCCGCGGTGAAATTGCCGGTCCGGTTTTCGCCGTTCAGCATTATTTTCAAACTGGACAAATTCAGGCCCGAATGGACGTCCGAATATCGCAGCAAAAAGGAGGGTCGGTCCGTCCTGAGGATTTCACCTTCGGTGGGAGAGTCGATTGCAAGAAAAGGGACAACGTCATCTACACCGTACACCTGTACTTTGATTGCACTTCCGGGGCTGCTGGCCAGCCTCACTTCCAAAATATTGTTTTGTTTGAGGGAAACTGGCTTTTCCAACCACTGGACATTTTGGTTGAAATCGCGGGGAGCGAATATTTCCACACCATTCAACTTGACCGTGGCACTGGAAATCCGCCCCTTGCCGTCGGGACCGTTTTGGATTTTCAGGAAAAAAGGCTGACCCGGATTGGATGTGGAGAACGAAATCTTCTCGGTAACCGGTGCGCCCTTGGAGCGGACAAAGACCTTTTCCGCTTCCAGAAATTGGCCTGCATGGGTGAAAGCAAATCCACACAAAAACAGAAGTGTGGCAGTTATTGCGACTTTGCCCACTCAAGCCCCCTGATGATTGGAATACACGTAACAAAAGAAAAGATGTGAAGATAGGTTAATATTTCAGTGATTCATTTAATTTTTTTAACTTTTTCTTTGTTATTACCCCCCTTTTCACAAATCGCGCTATTTTCTGCAAAATCCATCAAGCAGGTGAGGTATAGTTAAAAACAATATTTTTCTTGCTCCCCCCTACTTCCCCGGCTATTTTGCCACGGGAATCCCTATTTGATGGCTGCCAATTACGACTACAAGAATTTCTCCCGCACCCCCATGCCGTTTTGGGTGAGGCTGTTGCTGTTGGTGATGATAGTGATCGCGGCCTTGCTATTGGCCGCTCGACTCTACCTTCCCCACTTCGTGCAGAGCTATGCCAATGAAACCTTGGACAGAAATCCGAATTATGACGGGAGCATTGGTGAGGTGGATATCCGGCTTCTGGCAGGCGCCTATCGCATCAACGATATCGAGTTGCGACTGGCCGGTTCGCCTGAATCATCACCGCCGCTTTTTAGGGCCGAGGGCTGGGACTTCAGTATGCAATGGAGCGAGCTTTGGCGGGGAAAGCTGGTGGCGGAAACCGAGATCGATCAACCCGAAGTCCATTTACGGATGGATCAGCTCGACCGGCAAACCGAGGATGTGGACGCCATTTGGCAGGAGCAGGTGCAGGAGCTTTTTCCCTTCGAATTGAACCGTCTGCGCATCAACGACGGAGTCCTGCATTTCCGCAATCCTACGGCCACACCCGAACTGAACATCTCCCTTACCGGCCTTACCCTGGAGGCGAACAATCTCACCAATGTCGAAACCGAAGGCCGGCCGCTTCCCGCCACGGTGGATGCCTGGGCGTTGGTGGAGAACCAGGCCCCGTTGCAAATGACCATGCGCCTCGCGCCCCTGGCCCTCTCCCCCACCTTCACCTTGAACGCCCGCCTGGATACGCTGAGGCTGCGCCTGCTCAACGATTATTTCGCCGAATACGCCAAACTGTCCGTCGAAGCGGGTACGCTTACCTTGGTTTCGGAGATAGCCGCGGCCAATGACCGTTTCCAGGGATATATCACGCCTGCCCTGGTAAACCTGGAGGTTACCTCCGTCGAAGACGCCGGTTTGTTGCAGGAAATCTGGGGCGCTTTGGCCCGGGGATTGACGACCCTGCTGGAGAATCCCAACGAGGAGCAGGTTGCGACGCGGGTACCCTTTCGGGGCACCATCGAAAATCCCGAGGTGGGAATTTGGGCCCTGATAATCAATCTTCTGCAAAACGCTTTCGTGCAGGCCATTCAGCCGGGTTTTGAAGGCATTATCGGATTGCAGGAAGTGATTCAGCTCCAGAGAGGCGAAGGCGAGACCATCGACCCGGCTGACTAAAATACCCCCTGCCGGTCAGGGTCGCCAACACCGGCCCCCCAAATTAATCGGGGAAATCGCCCCAAATTCCTTAAATCAGACCCCTACAATGTGATTTTCCTTACCCTCCCGGTCCGGGAATGCCGGTATTATTAATTCACAGGTCGCATCGCCAAGGGCGGTTATTACATTTCGCCTGTAAGTACTGCAGGAGTCCCTAGTCATGACACGTGAGCGCATCCTTGAAATCCTCGGCGAAATCCTCGGAAACCTCGCCGTGCATAACCCCAACTTCGCACTCCGGACGGAGACGCTCACCTTCGACACCCTGCTCGAAGACGCGGGCATCAACGAAAACACCGTAAGGGTTCTGGGCCAGGAGCTCAAATACCGCTTTGGGGGTTTCACCATCAACGTGGAATTGTTGTACAACATGCAGCAGCATTTCAAAGACACTCCGATGGACATGAATACCTACAAGACCATCGATCATCTGATCACCCATATCAGCGCCAGCATACATCACGAGATTCCCAATCCGGTGGTGGTGTACGTGGACGACGAAGATGAGAACCTGTTCATTTTCCGGCGCAAGTTCGGAAAGCGCTTCAACCTCAAAACTTTCGAGGATCCCCTGGAAGCGCTGGAGTATATCCGCACCGACTCCAACGTGGTGCTGGTTTTGACCGACGAGATGATGCCCGGCATGTCGGGAACGGAATTATGCGACGCGGTTAAACGGACGCGCCCATTTCTGAAGTTCATCATGGTGACCGGCAATCCGGCCGGAGACGCCGATTTGATGAAGAATTCGTTGAGCCGCCACCGATTCTACGAATTCATCAACAAGCCTCTCGATTTGACCAACCGCGAGAACGAATACTTCGAGTTGATCAACGGCGTGGTTTCCGGAAATTACTTCTAGCCCTCCCCGCATTCCCCCCTTTTCAGCCTTCTCCCGCTAACGCGCTTCATTGCGCGTTACAAATTTATAATCCATAACGATTTCAAATCTATTTTGAAATTATGGAGCGGGAAGGAGGCACCCATGACCGCGAATATCGACACCATCCGCTCGGAATGGAATACCGAAGTCAATCGACTCTATCGCACCGAATTCTTCCGCAAGCTGTTCGCGGGCGAATTGGATTTGGAGCATTATAAGGTTCTCCTGAGGGAGATTTATTACAACACCCGCGAAAATCCGAAAACCTACGTTCTTTTCGCCTCGCATCTCGACCCGGAGCACGATACGATTTTCCGGCGGGTGCTGCGGCACGCCGCCGCGGAATTCGGCCATCACCAATTGGCCTTGGATGATTTACGAAGCCTGGGAGAGGATGTCAGCGGCATTCCGGAGGGAAAGCCCCTGCCGACCACCGAAGCCTTTACGGCTTTTTCGGTTTACCAAATCGAGCATCGCAATCCCGTGGGCTATCTGGGCTATGTCTACCACCTGGAAATGCTTCCCGCCACCGCCGCCGCGCAAATCGGCTCGGGACTGGCCAAAATGGGAGTGCCCGTGGATGCCATGTCCTTCATCAAGGAGCATACCCAGGTGGATCCGGCGCATGTGCAATTGATGGAAAAGAATTTCGAAGAGGTTTTACGGAACGACGACGACATCGAGGCGCTTTTGTACGGGCTGAAGGGCGCCTGCAGGCTGCATGGCATCATGCTGGACGCCGTGTTGGAGGAGGTGCATGAATATGCCGGTTCAACAGATTGATGCCCGGGATGTGCAATGGGAGTTGCATCTTCCTGGGGAAAAGGGACTTGCTTCCGGAGCTTACCCCATGGAGCCTTGGAAAGAGGAGTTGTCGGATTTCAGGGGGAGGATGTTGTTTGAATACTCTGGACTTTCACAGTTCCAAGTGGCTCCGGGAAATTTTCAAGACTGGGAGGACATCGACGAATGGGCCGATCACATTGTGGGCAAAATCAATGGGCATATAGCCGGGTGCATCCGATTATTGGCTCCCATAGGGGAATTCCCTTCCTCCTTCTTCAATTCGTCTTATCCCCCGGGAGTGGCTAGTGAAGCCCTGAGGCAAATGGGTATGAATCCCGGTATAACCGGAGAGGTAGGAAGATGGTTTTCGAAATCCGAGTTGCAGCGGCATGGCCTGGGAGTCAGGCTTGTCGCTGCTTCTATTGCTCTGGCGGCAGAATTTAATCTGGACTATCTGGTAGCCTTGTTCGGAACCCGAACGGAGCAGAACCGTGCCATGCTGAAGTATGGCGTCCAACCTTTTCCAAATCTTGCTACCACCTATTCAAACCTGGTGAGCGAATTACTGCAACCCTTGTACCTCAAAATACCAGGCAACCTCATGACCCACACTCCGGTTTACCGGGAGATGGACGCAGTGGTCATGGAACAATTGAAAGAATTGAAGCCGGATTGGAATCGTTCCCGATACTTGTCTGCATAGAACCCAATTTGGCGGGTAGAGCGGGCTCCCTGCTCCGCTTGCGCCGAGGCGGGGCCAAAGGAGAGGTCTCGCCCCCTGTTTGGAATTGCACAACCTGAATCAACCCCGTCTCGTAGTCGGCCATCTGGTTCTTGGAGAACAACCGCAAACAGCCGCAATGCCTTTCGATCACTTCCTGGGCCACGCAAAGTCCCAGGCCGGAACCGCCCTGGTTTTTTTTGGTGGTATAGAAGGCCTGCGTCAACTTCTCCAGCTCTTCCAAAGTGCAACCTTTGCCGTCGTCTTCGATATAGACACTCATTTTTCCTTCGGATACGCCAAGGCGGATTTCGACACGTTGGGCACCGGCTTCGAGGCTGTTGCGCAGGAGGTTGGAGAACGCACGATCGAGTTGGCAGGCATCGGCTTGGAATAATTCTTCGTTCTGGGGGATTTCGCCGAAATGGAATTTTTTCTCATGTCCGGGAAAGTTCAGTTCGACGCACCTCCGCAAAACTTCGCTCAATCGCAGCGGATGCTTGTCGGGCAGGGAGACGGATTTGGAAAATTCGAACATGCCTTGGGCGAAGGTTTCCACCCGGGAGACGACGCCATTCAAACGCTCCACCAATACCATCCGATTCTCGTCGCTTTTGGCTCTGGATAACAGCATCGCGTGACCGGACGCGGCGGCGAGTTGGTTTTTGAGGTCGTGAAGAAGGCCGCATGTCGATTTGCCCAGGCTTTGCAAATGAGCGAATTCACGCGCGTGCTTCAACGCCCGTTCCAATTGCCTTTTCAACCGGGTTTGGCGTATTTGCAAATACTTCACGCGACCATAGAGGCAACAAATACAGGCCATGGCGGCCAGAGCCGCGGGATAGGCAATCCATGCAGGAACTTCGGTCACTCTCTCTCCCCCGCGGGCATCATCAAATAGGCGATGAAGCGGTCGAGCAGAGACTGCAAAGTATCGATGCGTGATTTGATGTTTTCACGGATGGTACTACTCATTCCCAGGTGGATTTGATCCCGGTATTCCTCGATGCATTCGCGGAAGGTCTCGATGATGTTCGTATTCGACTTTTCGCCTTCGACTCGCTGCATGGCATTCTGCAGGGTTTTAAGCTTGGCTTCGTAATGGGATTTCACAACGGGATTGGGAGCGAGTATGCGCAATTCGCTGAAGATTTTCATATCGGATTCAACCAGGTTTTTAAGGTATCCTTTCGCTTTACCTTCCGTAGTCATATTCATCCAGCTCTCCTTTGGATCCCTCAAGGGACCCGACTTAACACTACGAATGAAAAGATACGCGGAATGTGACGGCGGTCATCATACATTTCTCTTACAAGCCTTCATACATTTTTATTACATGCCTCCTACCCCGGCTCCGACATGATTAATTTCTGTTTCGTTAGTCCCCAAAGCCGGGGAAGCATAGGTCGCGCCCAGGCGCGAAAAGGAGTTATCGTGGCATCATTGCGCCAATTCAGCCCGGAAGAACACCCGAGCGTGGAAATAGGCTTCACCCGTTCGCAACTCGAGGTATTGGAAAAGGTGCTCAACGTCGAATATGATAAGAGCCGGTCAGCCGGTTCAGGGCAGGCCTCAGCTTTGGCCCATGTGCTGCTCGAAGTGGAGGAGGGTTTGGATATTCTCGCCGGGTGGGAGGAAAAGACGGGCACGGGCTCGGCTGATAATTAGGTCTGTGGGAGGGCTGCCCTCTACAATTTGATGCGATTCCTCCTGTTTTCCACCAATTCCAGGTATGACGATTTCAAATCGATGGGCAGGTGGGAATGGTCGACAAGGGGTTTCCATTTTTCCATGGATTGGGCCAATCGATAGTAGGTATTTTCCATGGCCTTCGGAGGAATGCCCAGGTTCACTGCCAAGGCATCGAAATCCTTTCGGCGCAAATTTCTTTTCTTTCCATTCAAAGCCAAAGCGCAATCCTCCGGATCCTGGGGCAGCAATAATTTGGTAGCCACCAAATCGTAGGCCGGGGTCAACTGCAGGTTGCCGGGTGCGGGACGATACAGGGAGAAGTTTTTCAGGTGCATATCGGCATTTCCCGTCAAAAAGCAGAATACCGATAATTCAAAAAATCTCACCGCATCCAGTCCAGGCTGGGTGGAATGAAGGCGGATAGCTTTGCCAACCTGTTCCATCGATCCTTTATACTTGTCCTCGGTCAACCGGCCGGTTATTTGACACATATCCTCCATGGCGAACTTCAGTTTCGCGCTTCTATCTATGCGCCGGGTGATATAGGCCAACTCCCCCGACTTCAATCGGATTAACGAATGCGGCACGGTGTCAATATCGGATGCGTCCGCCAGCCTCATGGTTAGGTCTTCCACTTCGGGCAAGAACGGATAATCCGGCGTAGGCGGCTTCAGGACAAAATGGCCCCACAGGCCCACTAAGGTCAAGCGACGCGCTTTTCCACCCGTCGCCGCTTTTTCCAAATCGAGAGAGATTTTCGCCTGGACTCCGGGAATGGCCGCATGCGAGCGCACCACTTCGGTAGCCAGGTTTTCCATTTCATTGAGACTATAGGGCAATTCCGGCGCCACCGGCGTCCCGAAAAATTTCCTGCTGCACTTGGGATGGAAATCTTCCTTCTCCTCCAAAGGAAGCCCGCAATACAGGCACCGCATCGTTTCCGGTTTCATCGGGATTCGTCCACCGGCTCTACGCTTACGTTACCGATACAGTCGCGACAACACGACAGCAATAGTCCCATTCGATCACGAGGACTCACCTTCCAAACTTTTTCCGCCACCAAAAGCAGCCAGCCTTCGGGTATCAAACCGTCGAAAAATGAAAACAGGGTATTGGAAGCGTAAGGTTCGGCGCGCATGGGTAACGTTACGCTGACGGGCATGGAATCAGGTGATTGCAGGTATTCAAGCGAGTAGGAAAACTCATATCCGGATTCACTTTCCCGGATATGTCCGGAGAGAACCCCATTCACTTTAACGACGCCTTGGCGGAATTCGCTTGCCATTATGGATTCATCCCATGGGAATCCCTGGCGGGTAAATTAGGTACCGGTCCCGCCTCGTGGCCGAACAATGCCAGTACCTGATTAACCTTGTCCAATCGCAAAGAAATTTTCCCCTGTTCCAGGTCGCGAACGAAGCGAAGGCCCACGCCCGCCCGGTGCGCAAGGTCGAGCTGAGTCAATCCGGCTTGTTTGCGCCGTTTTTTAATAAACGATGAGAGCGATTCATGCATTTCTATACCCGATATGATATATTATGGCCTAATAATACCATTTATATACCTCTTTGGGTATAATTTAGTGGGAATATCTGTTTTTATACCCGAAAGGGGCTTTTTTGGCTAAGAGGTTAACCAGGCGGTGGCCCCGCGTTCCTCTATGCGGACCACGAGGACGGCAAAATGGTCAAAACTCCCCTCGACAAGACTTACCAAAAGTGGTAACTCATATATAATGACCCATAACCATCGAGGTGTATTATGTTGGTTCAC
>CAYNXV010000103.1:0-12672 GCA_964401245.1 uncultured Bifidobacteriales bacterium
TGTTGAATTGCTTTGCGGTGCTGGCGTCCAAGGCCCTGCAATACGGCATGCCTTTGGAAAAGATGGTGGAAACCTTCACGTTTACCCGCTTTGAGCCGGCCGGCCCCGTCACCGGACATGAAAACATCAAGCAATGTACCTCCATCCTGGATCTCATATTCCGGGTATTGGGATTGCAGTACCTCGGCCGCACCGATTTCGTGCACGTGAAACCGGAACCGGTCAAGGAATCCGCTGCCGAACCCCGCGAGGCTGGACCGGATGGGTTCAAGACAACTGATTCCACTGAGAGACATGACAACGGAAGCGAATTGGAATTCATGTATAGCTCGCTACAGGTAACGACGACAACGAGGACCTCGGATGGAAGCCAATTCTCACAGGTACAGGCGGTCAAGGCCGGCTATACGGGAGAAAGTTGCGGAAGCTGCGGTTCCGTGCGCGTACGTAGGAACGGCACCTGCACGGTATGCGAGGATTGCGGGGGTACAAGCGGCTGTTCGTGAAGGGTAGCGTCCAAAGGAGAAGCGGATCATAACTTCAGATATGGATATGGCCCAGTAATTGCTCAAAACCAGATCTGGAGAGGGACAGTTCGAAATCCGACGGACTGTCCTTTCTTTCCAGAAGCAAGGGAGACAGAAATGGAAATATCCTGGCCGATTAGACAAAACATTTGGCGATTCGGGCGGCACCTCACGATGGGAACTCTGCTGACGTTGTTCTGGGCAGCAGGATGCACCCAGTCCGAACCCGAAGAGACGCCCGGCAAAGGCGCTGTCATTTCCCACCAAGGCCAATACCGCGTGGAAGCCCACTTTCAGCCTAATCCGCCCCGAGCCGGATGGAACGCTCTCGAAATCCGACTTTTCGATGCTGACGGCTTACCCCTTAACGGGGTGGACCTTGTGGTAAAACCTTGGATGACCGCCATGAACCATGGTAGCAACCCCTCCACGGTCACCCTGATACCCGCCGGCGGAAATCTGTACACGACAGATTCGGTCCGCTTTACCATGCCCGGGTCTTGGGAGGTACTGGTATTTCTATCCCAGGGTAACTCATCCGATACCGCCACCGTATTGGTGGAAGTGGAGTAGGAAATGCCTACCGTAATTTCATACCTTCGAATCAGCTCGGCTGCATGGGCCGTACCAACCGCGCTTATCCTTTTGGCGCTTTTCCCCACCCAGGTCACGGCCCAGGCCTGTTGCACAGCCACGGCCTTTGGGGAAAACGGCGTGGTGGGCCGCTGCCACCGGGCTGTTCTTTCTTCAGAATGGAGTCTGAGCGAATACGCCTGGGGTTTCGACGGCAACGGCCAAGTGCTTCAACATCGGGATCGGGAATTGCGCGACCTGCAATGGAATCTCGCAGGAGGAATCCGTTTCCCCTACCGTGCCTTGCAAATCCATGTCCAGCTTCCGCTCCTGTACCAAGTGCGTCGGTTGGATGGGAACGGTTCCTCGGAAACGGGAATCGGAGACGGCCTCGTGGGCCTGAGATGGACCGTACTCCAGGATCCCATGATGGGCATCCATTCGCAATGGGGACTTTCGTACCGACCCTTCTTGGACCTGGCGCTGTCCCTCAAGGCGCCTACGGGCAGGGCGCCTTGGGAATCGCGCGATTTATCCGGCGCTGATGTGACCGGCAGCGGCACCTGGCAGCTGATGGGCGGCATCAAGGTTTCCAAATTTGTGGTACCGCAGTGGGCGATAGTATTGGGAGGATTTTATGGCCGTTCCATCACGCACTCGGGCCCCGAGGGAATGTCATTCCGGCCCGGGGACGAAACGCAGCTTATTGCCTCCCTGCTCCACGTCCGTAATTTCCTGTGGTCCGGCGGTGGTAGTCTCTCCATGCGCAGTACCGGACCCGCCAGCGTGGCGGATGAGGAGGTCTCCGGCTCGGAAACCCGGCGGGTGATTCTGGGTCTCCAAGTCACGCGGGTGGTTAAGGCGCCCTTCTGGGAAGTCAATGTAGGAATGGCTTCGGATGCAAGGTGGGATGGAGGAGGGCGTGGCATACCCTTCGCAGGTCCTTCAATCAGCTTGGGATTGCGAAGAGCCTTCCTCTGATAGGATTCAATTCTTTATTTTTAGTCACAACTATTTAACCTAAATTGGAATTCCCTCGTTTGCTAATGGCATGCGGCATCGTCGCCGTAAATCCGGTGCCCTGTCGCGTACCCCGTCTTTGAAATTCCGCCTTGACCGCGCGCAACAAAGCCATCTTGTGTCGACACCAATCGGGAGCCACGAGGAGTTCCTTGGGAGCGTCTCCCGTAAATCGCTGTAGGGCTACCGAGGGATGCGTCCTCTCCAGAAAATCTACCACAGCTCCGACATATTCCTCCATCATCAGTGGAATGTACCCACCCTGCGCATACAGTCGGGCCAAGGCCGTACCCTTCACCACGTGCAGCGGATGCAACTTCAGGGAATGAAATTCGTGATGGGACAAAGATTCCGCGGTATGCCCAAAATCATCCGAATTTTCGCCAGGAAGCCCTAGGATGACATGCACGCATATTTCAAACCCCCGTCCGGCGCATAATTCCATGGCCCTGGTGAAATCTTTCACACTATGCCCGCGGTTTATCCGTTCCAAGGTCGCGTCGTTGGCTGATTGCAACCCCAGCTCCAAACTGAGATAAGTCCGTCCCGCCAGCTCTTCCAGAAGCCGGACCACTTCCCCGTTTATACAATCCGGACGCGTGCCGATGGCCAGGCCGACCACATCCGGATGAGCCAGCGCCTGTTCGTATACGGATCGCAGAGTATCTACCGATCCATAAGTGTTGGAGAAGGGCTGGAAATAGGCGATAAAGCTTTCCGCTCCCGTTATCGCCCGCAACTTCGCCATCCCCTTTTCCAATTGATCCCGGATGTCGGTACCCCGGCTAGCTGCCGATGGCGAGAAGGAGCGATTATCGCAGTAGATGCATCCGCCTCTTCCTTTGGTGCCGTCCAGATTGGGGCAGGTGAAACCGCCGTGAAGGGAAACCTTGCGCACCCGTCGCCCCGGGAAGATTCGCTCTTTCAGATGGCGGGTATAAGAATGAAAATATTCGTCTACAGGGGATTTCGCCCCTGCATAGCCTTGCGCCATTTTCTCCTCCCAGCAGGAAATTCCAGCCAATTTATACGGTCCCGGCATTTGCCTTTTTTGCAATCCATTTGCCTACATGGCATTTCGGGGGTTGGCCATTCGCCTGAATCAGTCCCTAAGCTCGATTCAGGCCTTTACCGGACCAAATTCTTTGGCATGCACATTGCGGATATTAATATCCATATGCAAGATCCGAACGTAGTAAAACCGGCCTGGAATATCGATACTGAAATCGAGGTGCTGGAGCGGTATGATCGCCAGGTCCCCCGATACACCTCCTATCCTCCCATCAATTTCTTCACCACGGAATATTCCCCTGTTGAATACCTGAACATCTTGAAAACATCCAACCGCACGGGGCCGCGAAATCTTTCCTTTTACTTCCACGTGCCCTTCTGTCCCAAGCGCTGCCTTTTCTGCGGATGCACCACCTATATCGCCCAACCCGGCTCCGTCGTCTCCGATTACCTATCGGCATTGAACGCCGAGATGGACATGATACTTCCCTATATCGAGTCCGACAGGAAAGTCACCCAAATCCATTTCGGCGGCGGTACGCCCAATGCAGCGCCACTGAACCGCATTACGGCTCTGGTAGACCGGTTGCGCGGTTCGTTTGCATTCGACTCACATGCTGAAATCGCGATGGAATGCGACCCCAATCTGATTCTACCGACTCATCTTGAAAAATTGCGCAACGCAGGATTCACGCGCCTATCCTTCGGAATCCAGGATGTAAGGGAAGATGTGTTGGCCAGCGTCAACCGCAAGCCCTCGCGCATGCCCCCGCAAGAGCTGATTTCCCGCTGCCGGAATCTGGGATTCCGCGGATTGAACCTGGACCTCATATGCGGCCTCCCCTATCAGACTCCCGAAACGTTCTTGGAAACCGTGGAAACAATCATAGGCGCCGACCCGGATAGAATCTCCGTTTTCACCTATGCCCATGTTCCCTGGATCATGGAACACCAACGCAAGCTTGAGTCGCACCCAATGCCCAGCGGAAAGGAGCGCGCGCGCATGACCCTGGAAAGCCGCAGGCTATTGCTGTCGGCAGGGTACATCCCCGTGGGACTCGACCATTTCGTAAAGGCCGACGATGAATTGGCAATCGCGCAAAAAATCCGCAAGTTGCACCGTAACTTCCAGGGATATTGCTCCAAGCGGAACACCGGCCAGGTATACGCTTTCGGCGCCAGTGCCATTTCGCAAATGGAGGAGGGCTATGGTCAGAATTTCAAGGACCTGTCGTCATATCAGGCCGCAGTCGCGGCAGGGCGGCTGCCCATCGAGCGTGTTTATTACATGTCGCTCCGGGATATAGCCGTCAGGGACATCATCAATGCCCTGATGTGTTACGGCGAATTGGATGCCGCCGCATTGGAGGGAACCGAGACTCCCCATCAGCCGGATTGGATTGCTTTCCAGGAGGACGGTCTGATTGAATGCGTTGACGATAAGGTCAAGGTTACCGAAAGAGGCCGTCTGGCTCTGCGGCTTATTGCCTCGACTTTCGATCCGCTCCAACAAGGAACCCAAAACAACCGTTATTCCCGTTCGATCTGATTTAACCCAAAGAAATGGAGATACACATGGCAACCATAACACTTAAAAGCACCGTCGGAGAGATTGTAACCCGGCAACCCTCGCTGTCCCGCGTTTTCGAAAAGCTTCGCATCGATTATTGTTGCGGGGGAAAGGCATCGCTTGAGGATGCCTGCACCCAAAAGAAGCTGGACCCGCAAACCGTGCTGGCCATGCTCGATGCCGTCGCGTCGGAAAGCCGGCAGGATTCACCCGAGGTGAATGTGGCAGCAATGTCGCTTGCGGATCTGGTGGACCATATCGAAACGACACATCACCAATATATGTGGAATGAAATGCCTAGACTGGGAGCTCTGGTGGAAAAGGTCGCCAGGGTCCATGGAGGCGAAGATTCCCGGTTATTGGATCTCCTTGAGGAATATCAGGCCCTCGCCAAGGAACTCGAGGTCCATATGCTTAAGGAAGAGCGGATTCTTTTCCCATTGATACGGGAGCTCGAGGGTGGAAACCCTGCGGCCGCTTCCCCATGTGGAAACGCTTCCGGGCCCATCCGGCAAATGCGGCTAGAGCATGACCAGGCGGGCGAAGCCCTGGAGCGCATGAGCAGCCTCACCGACGGGTACATTCCTCCCGAATGGGCCTGTAACTCGTATCGCGCCATGCTGGACGCCCTCGCCAATTTCGAAATGGATCTCCATCAGCATGTGCACAAGGAGAATAACGTCCTTTTTCCGCGCGCGTTGGATTTAGTATAGGTCGGCAAACCCCAGGGATGATCTGCGGGAGTTATTTGAAATGAACGGTCTATATCATATCGCCGTTTGGGTTCATATCCTCTCCGCCATGCTTTGGATTGGCGGTTCCGGTTTTCTGGTCCTGGTGGTGGTGCCGGTACTGCGTAAACCGGAATTCAAGGCCTTGTCGGCGTCGTTGATGCGCTATACGGGTCTACGGTTTCGCATTGTCGGCTGGATCTGCCTTCTTTTACTTGTGATTTCCGGCATATTCATATTGGGATTCAGGGGATATGGATGGCAGGATTTGTTCAGCGGGCGAATATTCATGGGTACATTCGGCAATATCCTGGCCATAAAACTCTCCCTGGTGGGAATGATACTTGCCATCAGCGCCATGCATGACTTTTACCTGGGTCCCCGGGCCATGCGATTGATATTGGAAAATCCGGACTCGCCCCAAACGGCAGGAAAACGCAAAATCGCCTCCTGGCTAGCCCGAATCACGCTCCTGCTCGGCCTGGGCACAGTATTGGCGGCCATTTCGTTATTGCGCGGTTGGCCTTGGTAGAGCGTCTTACCGGTTAAGGGCGCTGCGAACCGAAGGCTGCCGTTCCCAAGGGCAGAAAAATCGCCGACCATACCCAGAGAGCAGCCAAAATGAAAAATGACGCGCATGCCAGATGCAGCAGGTAAGCGCCGGGCCAAATCTCGGTGGAAACCCTGGATGAAGTGCCCAGCAGAAAAAATGCCAAGATGGTGATGGACCAGCGCCGGTGGGCGGAAAGCAATCCGATATTCCCTCCATGGGAGGCGAGTACGCGCGATGCCACGGCTAGGGTAATCAGCAAGAATCCCGGAATGAAAATGATGTGTTTCCAGCCCATGACATATTGAGGAGACAGGATGGGCATGGCCAATCCCAGCAGCATCGAAACCAATGCGATGCGGATGAAGTGGAGGTAGAATTCCCATCCCGAACTTTTCCACATGGGCAGACGGAGAATCAGCCAGCTGGCGACAGCAAATCGCATTCCATAGCCCAAACGGATGTTCATGAAGCCGGCCGGCTCCCCCACCACCAAAAAAGCTTCCACGACGAAGCTAAGGATCATCCCCAAACCCGCCAGAACCAGCGGCAAATGGGTTCCGAAACTTCTTGCGACACCCGTGAGACTTTGGGGAGTTAGTTCACCCTTGCTGAATAGGCGGGGAAACAGGAATCCTCCCACTCCCAGCACTAGCAGCAATAAGAACCCCTCATTGACCAGGCCCCTTCCCAGTTTGATAAATCCGGGAGCTGCGTTTCCCGTCCATCCAAATACTTCCAGGATGCCACCCAACAACCCCGCGAAAAAGGCAAAGAAAATAAAGATGAAATGCGGAGGAGGGTTCCGGGTCCGTCCCGACAAACGCGGCCCGATAAAGATCAGGAAATTAACCAGCAGGGCGAGATATAAAACCATGGCCAGGGCAAAGTACCCCAATGTGCCGACAATGGCCATGAACACAAGTCCCGTGAGGAATAGCCCTAGCTGGAAACGGCCAATGGCGGCCAATCCCAAGGCATTGGGCATCATGGTCAACAGGAACCCAAATACAAAACACAGCATCGCGCTTTGCATTTGCACCAACGCATGCGCCCGCCCGGGATAGGTTAACTCGGGCCAGAAGAAATAAAGGATCCAGACTCCCAGACCTAGATGGGTGAGCAGGATTCCCAGTGGAAACAATAACCGATAGGGTTCCTTGAGTAGAATCCCCGGATTCTTCACATCGAGAACCATCATGCGCAGCCTTAGGGTAAAATCTTCAAAATACGTTCCGTCATGGGTTTTGGCTCGTTGTTCATCCCCTGCTGTTGGTGGACCACCACACCATTCGCATCGATAAGGGTGATAAGATTGCTGTGGGCGTATTGCTCCCGCTCATCCTCCCGATAATTGAAACCCAGCACCGCGGCCAATTCGCGTATGTTTTCAGCACCGCCAGTCAACAAAGTCCACCCCGATCCAGCCAACCTCATTTTATCGCGATAAGCCCGCAAGGCCCCGACGGTATCGCGCTCGGGATCCAAGGTGACAAGGACGAAGTCCACGCCCTTCCTCTGCTTTTTCGACAGGCTTTTCTCAATTTTGCGCATATCATTGACAATCATGGGGCAGGCAAATTCGCAATTGGTGAACATGAGTGCCAGTACCAAGGGACGGCCACGCATGGAAGCGAGACGGAGAGATTCGCCTTCGTCGTTAGTCCAGTCAGAAGTCAGATGGTACAACGAATTTCCCGGAAGTTCGGAACCTAGAGGCTTTTTGTCACCGGCATAGGCTCGTAATTGCAGATAACTTATGACCAAAACTCCCGCCGTAATAAAACAGACGAATCCCAGACATTCCAGAAACAGGTTCTTTTTCATGGCACATCCTCCGCGCAACGGAAACCCAGGTTTTTAAGGCAGTAATTTCCTTTCAGGCTGCTTCGCATGGCGAAGCGCATGAAGGCGGCGTAATCGGCCGGATCGGATGCCTTGAAGGCTCCGCTTCCGCAAAAAAGATTTTTATCCATCGCGGCGTCGCCTCGCGACTCTCCCGATACCAACGCCGAATTGAAGTCCAGGGTCCACTCCCATACCAGACCCAGCATATCGTGCACCCCTAAGGCATTGGGCTTTCCCTTGCCGATTTCCGGCAAATCGGATCCGCCGGGCCGGGCATACCACGACAAGGTCCCCTTCAAGGCGGCAATGGAATCAATAGCATTGAAGGCTGCCGCGGTACGCTCCCATTCGGCCAGGGTGGGCAGACGTTTACCCCGCGATTCGCAAAAACTCTTGGCCGCGAACCACGAGACGCCCGTAATCGGACTTCGCAAGGATGCGGTTCCCGGAGTCAGGTCGTCTTTCCAATCGGTAAGGTAGGAGGTATCCGCAAAAATCGTTTTGACACGGGATCGGCTCCACTCCGTATGCGACTTCACGAAATCCCGGTAGGCGGCTACGGTAACCGGATATTTATCCATACGAAAAGCGGGAACGGCGTCCGGCTGCTCATTTTTGGTCTTGGGGTATAGTGGCAGATATTCCCCCTCGGGCACAGATACCATGCCCGAAGGTACTTCTCCGCCCTGCAGAACCGAAGCGGTGCCGGTGATTAACAGGACTACCATGGCCACCCTGATAATTGTTTCCAGAAGGTTTTTTTCCGGTAACATGATTCACCCACCACCGCCGGAAGCGGTTATTTACGTGCTTTCTTTACTTCAGCCTGGGTTACCGGTTCGCCCTTATTGCCCCAGCTGTTACGAATATAGGTCAGCACGCTGGCCACATCCGCATCGTTCAGCTTGACCAGAGGCATGACGCTGTTATAACTCTCGCCATTCACGGTAATAGGTCCTTCCAAACCCTCCAGTAAGATATGGATGGAACGTTCCTTGTCCGCCATCAGATAATCAGCTTTGGCCAGGGGCGGAAAGGCTCCCTTGATGCCTTCACCATTGGGTTGATGACAGGCGGCGCAATTCTGGGCATAAACATCCTTGCCTCGATCCATTAATTGCGTCGGAGTCATGGTTTCCGGCAATTGGGTAGCTTTACCATCGGGAATAACCTGAGTGCCTCCGCCCTCTGCTAGATATACCTTGTCGTGCTGCTTGCCGGAATAGATGACCTGATCCTCCGCGCCTTCCACTTTGATCATACCGATAGCACCCTTGTTGAAAGCCCGGAAGATGGAATGATCGACCAGGATGAGAGTTCCCGGCACATCCACTTTAAATTCCACGATAGCCGAGCCACCCGCAGGCACCAGCGTGGTCTGCACATTCTTCTGGTTGGCTTCGGTGCCACCTTCGGTATAGACTATGTCGAAAATTTCGCCGATGACATGGAAAGACGACACCAGATTGGGACCGCCATTGCCGACGAACAGGCGGATGGTCTCACCCACATTGGCTTTGACGGCATTTTCCCCCGCCATAGCGCCCACCGCTCCATTGAAGACTACATAATCGGCATCTTCCCGCACCGCCTTTTCCATGGAAAAGGGCTGCAACCCGGGTGCGCCATAGTCTCCTTTTGTATAAAAATCGCTTTGCACTACATAGAACTCCTTATCGACCTTGGGAAGCCCGCCCTTGGGTTCGACCAGGATAAGGCCGTACATACCGTTGGCGATATGCATGCCCACGGGAGCCGTAGCGCAATGATATACATATAAGCCGGAGTTCAGGGCCTTGAAGGAAAAAACCGACGTATGGCCGGGAGCCGTGAAGGATGCTGCCGCGCCTCCACCCGGACCGGTAACCGCATGCAAGTCGATGTTGTGGGGCATTTTAGAATCCGGGTGATTGCTGAGATTAAATTCGACCTCATCCCCTTCGCGGATACGGATGAACTTGCCGGGCACGCTTCCCCCAAAGGTCCAGAATACATAACGGGTGCCATCCACCATGGTTTTCTCCACCTCGGTAACCTCGAGATTGACAATTACCTTGGTGGCATGCTTGCGGGTGATGGGAGGAGGGACGTTGGGCGCGTCGGTGAGCACCGCCACTTCCTCGCCGACGATTCTGTCGTCATTTGGAGCTTCCGCTCTCCCTCCGGTTTCGTTACAGGCTGAAAAGAGACCAGCAAGGAGAAAGCCGAGCCCCAACGGAAAAATGCGATGTGGAAGGGGAAGGTTGAGGAAAGTCATGGTTTTACTCCTTTGATTGAAAATTGATTCCATGGTAAAGACCCGTACCGGAAAATAGAGGGAATTCCGACTATACCCAATGCATCAGCAAATATTCAGCCAAATTTATCTATAGACTTTTTTGTCGTTTAAATACCGGATTAGGCGTCAGAATGCCGATCAATGCCGGGCCAAGACTGAAAAAAATAGGGGATTGGGTTTTTCCCTTCCACTTGTTTGTCAATATAGCAGGCTCAAACCGAGATCCTAGACAAATTGACAGAAAAATACCGCACTCCACCCGAGGGTCTGAGCTTATAATAGACCACATGAGCAAACAGTGGATTTTTTTATCCATTAAGGTAACAGGTGGGTGTCGGCATGCCGATTGCTTGAAATGTGGATTGAGCGCCACTGCAATGACCCAATTAGGATAGGATGGCACTTAATATGGCGGGCAAAGTAATCATCGGAATGCCTGGAATCTTGGGGCTGGCGATAGGATTGATGGCGATATCCCTTGCGACCGCGGGAGGTGAGGTTCCCCCCCTCATCGAAAAAAGCAATTGCATGGCGTGCCATCAGATAAATGGCAAGGCGGTAGGTCCGGCATTTTCCGAAGTGGCCGGTAAATACGGCCAAGCGGATTCCCGTTTGCTGCTTGACAAAATCAAAGAGGGCGGCAGCGGAGCATGGGGCGCCATTCCCATGCCCCCCCACCCCCACCTTTCCGAAGCCGACATAAAGACGATGGTCGATTGGATTCTGGGGTTACGCGAATCCGCATCGGCTGCGGTCACGAAAACTCCCGTGCTCGGAACCAAACCCGGTGAGATGGTCGAATACCGGCAATTTCCCGTAATCGGCAGCCGGGTCGCGATCTGGATCTTCGCCCAACTGCATCTCATGTTCGCAGCCTTTGTCTTGGCCGTTCCCATGTTCGCGCTGATAATCGAATACATCGGTTTCCGCACGGGTGACAAGCGCTATGATCAGCTTGCCCACGAATTCACCAAATTGCTGTCGACTTCATTCTCCTTCACGGCGGCTCTGGGCACCATGCTAGCCTTCATGCTTTATTTCCTCTATCCGAAGCTGATGGCTTATCTAACCGGCATTTTCGGATGGACATTCCTCCCTTACGCGCTTCTGTTCTTCGGAGAAGCGGGTTTCCTTTACTCCTACTATTACGGTTGGGGCAAGTTCCGTCCTCGGATACATCTTGCATTGGGAGTGGGACTCAACCTCACCGGCATAGGCATTCTTTTCATCGCCGACGGCTGGCTGACCTTCATGAATACCCCAGGCGGTGTAACCGAAACGGGAGAACTCCTTTCCACGTGGGATGCCATCAACAATTACACCTGGATGCCCATCAACATCCATAGGCTCATCGCCAACGTCGCCTTCGGCGGATCCATCGCAGCCGCTTATGGCGCCTATAAGTTTCTGGGAGCAAAAACCGAGGAGGAAAAGGCCCATTACGATTGGATGGGCTACATGGGGAATTTCATCGCCATCGCCGCGCTACTCCCGCTTTCCTTCGCGGGATATTGGCTGGGCAAGGAAATCTACGCTTATTCCCAAAATATGGGCATGACCTTGATGGGGGGCGCCTTTTCCTGGTTGTTCATCATCCAAGGGGTGCTCATAGGAGTGCTCTTTCTCGCCGCCAACTATTACCTGTGGCTGGGAATGGGCCGAATCCAGGGTGCCGAGCGCTTCCGGGGCTTTATCAAATGGCTGCTCGCCGTGATTACCATCTGTTTTATCGTCTGGGCCACTCCCCAGTCCCTGATAGCCACGGTGCAGGAAGCGCGCGCCATGGGAGGTTCCCACCATCCGTCGTTGCGGGTGCTCGGCGTTATGTCTGCCAAGAACACGGCGGTCAACATTCTCATCCTCACCACCTTCGTAAGTTTCCTTCTTTACAGGAGGGGTAACAAGCAGGCCACCGTATCATGGGCCCGCCTTGGCAACTATGCCCAATTCGGGATTTTCGCCGGAGTCTCCCTGTTCGTGATTTTCCTGGGTGTCTACGGGTACTTCGTGGAAGCCGCCGTTCGCATCAAGTTGTCCATTCCACAAGTCTTGTCGGTGCTTTTCGCCATGGTCTCCGTGACGATATTGGATGTTGCCTTGTTCCACAAAGCGAAAATAACCGGCGAGATCAAATGGGGAAGTATGCCCCGGAGGGCGCAATACGCCTTGTTCCTCATCGCCATCACCTTCACCTGGATTATGGGGCTGATGGGATACGTGCGCTCGGGAATCCGCCAGCACTGGCATGTCCATGGGGTATTGCGGGACACCTCTCCCGACGCCTATACGCCTACCCTGGGATTCGCAGCCAACGTGGTTTCCATCACCGTACTGATATTTTTCGCATTGATTTCCACCGTCTTCTGGCTTGCGAGCCTTACCGGCCGGAAGAACTGGAGCCCGACTCCCGTCGGAGGAATCGCGCCGCCAGCGGGACTCAGCTTGCACGGCATGCCGTACGATATGGAGGTGGCGAATTGAATATTGCCATGACGTTCCTTCTCTTCACATTGTCGGTGACGGCGTTCTTTACCTATGTGGGCCATATGGTTCCCCTACTGGAT
>CAYNXV010000104.1:0-12663 GCA_964401245.1 uncultured Bifidobacteriales bacterium
TGCGCTTCCAGCATGGGCGATATGGCCCAACAAAGGCAAAGCCAGGCGCAGGCCCTCAAAGAAGAATCCCGCTTCGCGAACTTAAAGGGCGTGCCCAAGGCCCATGCCGATTCGCTGGTGGAACGATCCGCGCGCGACATCAAGGACGGCAAGCATGCGGAAGGCCTTCATCATGCGGACCTCGCGGTGGCGCTTTATCACCAATCCTTTTACCGGCGCGAGTTGGAAAGCCTGGATAAAAGAGTGGAAATGCTGAAGGGTCAGATAAACAAGGATACCGAGCAGCTGAATACCTATGAGGAGATTCTCAAGGAAATGAAGGGGATTGCCAAACCATGAAATACCCAGCTATCCTATTGGCGTCTCTCTCATTGTCCTTCGGGGCTCCGCAAGTACCCAGCGATAATCTCGACAAGCTCGCTCCCCCTGCCCAAGCCAAGGAAACGGGCGCGGTAAAAACCGAATCCCCAGCCGGTGAAAAACCCCGTGGCTTGAACGCCTGGGAGGCGGAACTCGACGCGGCCTACGCGAAAATCCGCAATCAGGGAGCGGTGCCCGAATTTTACGGCGAAGCCAAATCCCGTATCGGAACGGCGAAGCGTCTGCAAAAGGAAAATCCCAAGGCGAAGGAAACCCTGCTCGCGGTGGAAGCCTGCTCGGTATGGACCGAGGCCGCATTATTGCAAATTCAGGCGCGGGCTCGCGCCGGCGAATTGGCCGCGCTCGAAGCCAAACGCATGGACGTGTCGAACCGGTTAAGCGCCACCTATTACCAAATCATCCAATTGGAAAAAGGCAATGCCGCCCGCCTGCAAACGGCCTTGGCGGAAGAACAGCGCAAGGCCAGGGAGCGTCAGGAAGAGGCGGCGCGCCGTTTCGACGAATTGCAAAGCGCCCTTATCCAGGTCAAGACCGACGCGCGCGGAACCATTATTTCCATGTCCGACATTCTCTTCGATGTGGACAAGGCCACCTTGACCAACGATCTCAAAACCAGCCTGGCCAAAATCGCGGGCATCCTGACCATTTACAAGGATGCGGACGTGCTGGTCGAAGGGCATACCGACAATACCGGATCGGAAGAGCACAATCAGAAGCTCTCCGAGCGGCGGGCGGAAAATGTCATGGCCTTCATGGTGGAACAGGGCATCGCGCAACCCCGCCTCAAAGCCGTGGGATTGGGATTGACCAAACCCATCGCCGACAATTCCACCAAGGAAGGGCGCTCGAAGAATCGCCGGGTGGACCTGGTGGTGATGGAAAAGAAACTGCAATAGCGGAGCGGGCGCTCCGCTGAAGCCTACTTGACTTCCTTGCGCCCCGCCACGGAAGCGGCGACATAACTCCGATTCAATCGCGCGATATGCTCCACGGAAATCTCCTTGGGGCAGGCCGCTTCGCATTCGTAATGGTTGGAGCAATTCCCGAATCCCACTTCGTCCATCTTGCGCACCATGTTGGCGGCGCGCCTGTCTTTTTCGGGGCGGCCCTGGGGCAATAGGGAAAGCTGGGAGACCTTGGCTCCCGTGAACAGCATGGCCGAAGCGTTGGGACAGGCCGCGACGCAAGCTCCGCAACCGATGCAGGCGGCGGCGTCCATGGCCTTGTCGGCGTCCGATTTGGGAATGGGAGTGGCGTTCGCATCCGGCGCCCCGCCGGTATTCACCGAAACGAAGCCCCCGGCGGAAATCACCTTGTCGAGCCCGCTTCTATCCACCGACAAATCGCGAAGTACGGGAAAGGCGCGAGCGCGCCAGGGCTCTACGATGATGACGTCGCCGTCCTTGAAGCTGCGCATGAAGAGCTGGCATACCGTGGTTCCCTTGATGGGTCCGTGGGCCACGCCGTTGACCATGAAGCCGCAGCTTCCGCAAATGCCTTCGCGGCAATCGTGTTCGAATACGATGGGTTCCTCGTTTTTGCGCACGAGATCGTAATTCACTTCGTCGAGCATTTCCAGAAAGGACATGTCTTCGAGCACGTCCTTGGCCTGATACTCCACGAATTTTCCCGGCACCTTGGCGTCGTTCTGGCGCCAGACCTTCAGGGTGAACCGCATCTTCTTCTGCATGGGCCGATTCCTCTTTGAATCCTTATTTGTAACTGCGCTGAGTGAGATGAACGTTTTCGAATTGCAGCGCTTCTTTGTGCAAGACGGGTTCCTTGCCCACGCCCTTGAATTCCCAGGCCGACACGAAAGCGAAATTCTCGTCGTCGCGCAAGGCTTCGTTTTCCGCGGTTTGGCTTTCTTCGCGGAAATGTCCTCCCGCCGATTCGCGCCGGTTGAGCGCGTCCAAAGCCAGCAATTCCCCGAATTCCAGGAAATCGGCGATGCGTCCGGCCTCTTCCAGGTTCTGATTGTAAGTGCCGGAACCGCCGGTAACATTGACGTCGCGCCAGAATTCATCGCGCAGTCCGGGAATTTCACCCAATGCCTTTTTAAGCCCGGCTTCGTTGCGGGCCATACCGCAATAGTCCCACATAATCTTGCCCAGGCGGCGGTGGAATTCGACGGCCGGAGTTTTTCCTTTGGCTCCCAGCAATTTACCGATATGTTCCCGGACGCCGTTTTCCGCTTCCTGGAAGGCCGGATGATCGGTTCCCACCTTTTCAGGTTTGTGGGTTGCGATATAGTCGCCGATGGTATGGGGGATGATGAAATAACCGTCAGCCAATCCCTGCATCAAGGCGCTGGCGCCCAAACGGTTGGCTCCGTGATCGGAGAAATTGGCTTCTCCCAATACGTGCAAACCGGGAATGGTGCTCATCAGATTGTAATCCACCCACAATCCGCCCATGGTATAGTGGACGGCGGGATAAATGCGCATCGGAGATTGGTAGGGATTCTCGTCGGTGATGCGGTTGTACATGTGAAAAAGGTTTCCGTACTTTTCCCTGATGCGATCCTCGCCTTGCCGTTTGATGGCGTCGTGGAAATCGAGGTACACCGCCAGACCGGAGTCGCCGACTCCGCGGCCTTCGTCGCATTGTTGCTTGGCGTTGCGCGAAGCCACATCGCGCGGCACCAGATTGCCGAAGCTGGGGTATTTTTCTTCGAGAAAATAAAAGCGCTCATCCTGCGGGATCTGGTCCGGAGCGCGTTTGTCCCCGGCTTTTTTCGGCACCCATACCCGGCCGTCGTTGCGAAGGCTTTCCGACATCAGGGTGAGCTTCGATTGGTGCTCGCCGCTGACGGGAATGCAGGTGGGATGGATTTGCGTAAAACAGGGGTTGGCGAAATAGGCGCCGCGCTTATGGGCTCTCCACGCCGCCGTGACGTTGCAACCGGCCGCGTTGGTGGAAAGGTAATAGAGGCGTCCGTATCCGCCGGTGGCCATGATTACCGCGTCACCTTCATGTCTTTCGATTTCGCCGGTAAGCAGGTTGCGCACGATGATGCCGCGCGCCTTGCCGTCGATGAGCACCACGTCGAGCATTTCGCGACGGGTGCGGAGGTTGACCGTTCCCAGGCCCACTTGGCGCATCATGGACTGATAGGCGCCCAACAGCAATTGCTGCCCGGTTTGGCCGCGGGCATAGAAGGTGCGCGAAACCTGGGCTCCCCCGAAGGAACGGTTGTCGAGCAATCCGCCGTATTCGCGCGCGAAGGGCACGCCCTGGGCGACGCAATGGTCGATGATTTTGTTGCTGATTTCCGCCAGACGGTAAACGTTGGCTTCGCGCGAACGATAATCGCCGCCTTTGACCGTGTCGTAAAAAAGGCGTTGGACGCTGTCGCCGTCGTTGGGATAATTCTTGGCGGCGTTGATGCCGCCCTGCGCCGCGATGCTGTGGGCGCGGCGGGGACTGTCGTGGAAGGTGAAGGTATGCACGTTGTAGCCGAGTTCGGCCAGCGAAGCCGAAGCCGAGGCTCCCGCCAATCCGGTGCCCACCACCAGGATTTTATGCTTGCGTTTGTTGGCCGGATTGACCAGCTTCATGTTGAATTTGTGCTGTTCCCATTTTTTTTCGATGGGACCTTCGGGGATTCTTGAATCGAGCGCCATGTTAACCCACACCTCCCTGCAAATAGCCCCAGATGATCAGTGAAATGAAGCCGACGGTGATGATGATTGCATAGGCCTTGGAAAGGCCCTGCACCATGGGCCAATACTTGGGGTGGTGGAGGCCGAGGCTTTGGAAGCTGCTTTGCACGCCGTGGTAAAGATGGGAAGCGATAACCAGCATGGTGATGATGTAGGACAGGGAATACCACCACACGGACAGTCCCTGCATCACCGTAGTGTAGAGATCGCGCATTTCGATGCCGTCATAGGTGACGGTAATCGCGCCGGTAACGGCTCCGTAACGGAAGTGGGCGACATGGATGAGGGTGAAGATGAGAATCCACATGCCGGTGAAAATCATTTTCGCGGAATGGAGGGACTTGCGGCGGGCGGATTTCTTTCCTTCTCCCGTATGTTCGGGCACCAGGTAAGCCGCGGGGCGGGCGGCCTTGTTCTGGCTGCGCAGCCAAAAGGCCAGGACGATATGCGCTACGAAGCAGGCCAGGAGAAAAAATTCGATGGGCACTATGATAAAGGCCAGATTGTTGAGGAGCACGTAACTGTAGCGATTGAAGGTTTCCGGACCGGCAAGGAGGCCGATGTTTCCGATGAGATGCACGAACAGGTATCCGTACAACGGAACACCCGTAAGCCCCATGATCTGCTTTTTACCGATGGACGAACGCAGATAGTCGACGAGCCAATTCATGCCTGCCCTTTCCCGAACTAAGGTACCATTCCCGAGGGCGAAAATCCGCAATTTAGGGGAATTCCGGGCCTCAAAGGTAGAATTTTTACCGAGCCTGGCAGGTGGGGGCGAAGATCGTCCTGCCTCCGAAGGTCACGGGCTGTTTCGAAGATGTCGCAACAGGAATTGGGTTTGCACCACGTCATGCACAAGACGGTTGTCCGGCTCGCGGAAGGCATGGCCTTCGCGCAAAAAGGAAAGGAACCAGACCGGAACGTTTTTCCGCTCCAGATTTTCGAACAAGGCGAGGGATTCGGAATAGGGCACGCGCGGGTCTTGACGGCCATGGCTAAGGAGCAAGGGGATTTTCAGTTTGTCGGCATGCGTAAGCGGAGAGATGCTTTGCAGAAAATGGAACATTTTAGGATCGCGTTCGTCGCCATATTCGGCCCGGCGCAGGTCTCGGCGGTATTCGGCGGTGTTTTTGAGAAAGCTGACGAAATTGGCGATTCCGACGGTGCTGATGCCCAATCGGAGTCGGTCACCGTAATGAATGAGCGAGGCAAGCGTGAGATACCCTCCATACGACCTCCCCGACACCGCGACGAGAGAGGCATCCAGTCTGGCGTCCCTGGCAATCCAGTCGAGCAGCGCCCCTACGTCCTTTACCGCGTTTTCGCGGAGCGGACCGTCATCCAGGCGGGTGAAGCTTTTGCCGTAGCCGGTGGAGCCGCGAACATTAGGTTTGAGTATGGCGATACCTTGACGGCCCGCCAGGTATTGGGTGAAAGCATCGAATCCCGGGCGGGCCTGCAATTCGGGACCGCCGTGCAGGGAGACCACTACGGGTACCTTTTCACTCCCCGCGGGCCGGGTAGGACCGGCAGGACGGTAAAGCCAGGCGGAAAGTTGCCGGGTTCTTCCGTCGGCGCTGTCGAAGGTGGGGAAAAAGATGAGTTCGGGTTCGACGAAATGCGTGGAGGGAATCCCGCCCGTTTCGCTATGCGTCCAGCGCGTGAGTTTGTGGGTCTCCAAATCGTAGTCGTAAACATCGCCCGGATGCGCGGGCGTATTGAGCGTGAATGCGATTTTATTCCGGTTTCCCGGTTTTCCGGGCGGAGGGAATGCCGGCTTTCCCATGATGCCAACGGGCATTCCTTTGAGCGGTACTGATTGACCGGTGCCCAGGTTGAGCCGGTGCATGCGGCTGAAGCCTTGTTCGTTCAGGGAGTAAAGCACGAAGCGGCCCTGGCGATCGGGGACGGCCCATTCGACGTCCCAATGGGCGGGCGGCCCCAGGGTCGCGACTTGGTCGGCGCGGTGGCGGTATAACCTTTGGAATTCGCCTTCGCGATCCGAAACGAAAAGAAACGAAGCGGGCGCGGCGGTCGGTTTGCGGGTTTCATCCTCGATCCAAAAGGCGTCGGATATGGCCTCATCCCTTTCGGGGAACAGGCGCTTCAGGGAGGTGTCGGCCAGGGACAGGTGATGGAGTTCGGAGCGGGTGGCCGAGATGTATTTGATGAGCAGGAGGTGTTTTTCATCCAGGCTCCAGTCGACGGGGAACCAAGCCCCTGCCTGCAGGAGCAACCCCGTATCGGCGCCGGAAGTGTCTCCCATACGGATTTCCCATTGGTCGCTGCGCGGCCGGGAATAGGCGTAAACGAAGCGGCCTCCCTTTTTGCTCCACAATACCGAGGCCACGCGTCCGCTGTCGGGACCCAGGGGTTGGCTTCGACCCGCCTCCATCCGATAATGGTGAAGACGAAACCGCTCGTCGCCATCGCCATCCTGCAAATAAAGGAAGTCGCGGGAGCCGGTGGGATTCATGTGAACGGAGGCGACGCGCCGGGGAAAGAAGGTAAGTTGGTTCCGGGCGGCCCCGGGAGAAACGACCCGATGGACTTGAGGATAATCGCCCAAGCGGGTGATGACATGCAATCCTCCGGAAATCCCGTCCCATCCCGCCATCCCGGCGCTCCGGATATCGTTGTAGCTCTTGAGTTCGGAAAGCAGACCCGAATCCAAGCCGGTAAATCCGTTTTTAGGCGAAGTGCGTAAAGTCCAGTCTTCGCCGGAGAAGTGGCTTTTCGACGGCTGGGCCGCGCCCACCGCGACCGGAAGGATTCCCGTTATCACCATCAGCGCCATCGCCAGGGTCGGAATCGAGGCTGCGCCCAAGAAAGGCCCGCCATTTGACCTGCCCATTGGTCCGACGAAGAATCCGTGTGCTGGTAAAGTCATGGAACTATCATAGAAAGGCGCCTATGCGAAAGCAACTCTATTCGGGCGCGCACTCCCGGCTTGCAAGCGCCTCCCAATTTGTATTTGTTAGTACCATGCCCATCTTCATCACCTTTCTGGCGGTTCTTTTCTTTTGGGGAGCGGGTAGCCTGGGGATAACCGGCTGTTCCTCTTCGCGACCCGCGGCCGCCGACAGCCTTGCGGCTCCCATGGTTCAAGCGGAGCTCAAGCGCCTGATGGCCACAAAAGCGGGAGACGTCACCCACTTGGGGAGCCGGAAGCGGGTCGAGGCTTTCTATACAAACCGTGAGTATCGTCCCTTATGGATTTCCCATGGAAAGGCGCATGGACAGATTCAGGCGCTCATGGAGCAATTGGGTAACGCGGGTTGGGAAGGGCTTGCTCCCCGGAATTACCATTTCGATACCCTGACCGCTTTGATAGCCGCGCATACGAAGGCGGGGGAGTTCTGGTCCGCGGATTCGGGCCGTGCCGCCCGAACGGAGATCCTGCTGACCGATGCCTGGTTCACCTTTGCCGGACATTTGTTGAACGGACGCGCTTCGACGTCGCGTTTTGAGATACCGGGTGAAATTTTCCCGGAGACGGAGCCGTTAGACACCCTTCTCCTGGAAGCCATCCGGTCCCGGGATCTGGATGCTGCCGTTTCCAGGTTGTTGCCACGGCACGAGGATTACGCCCGCTTGCGGGAGGCGTTGGCGGAATTGCAAAGCGGCGATACGACGATATCCGGTCAGGCACCGGATCTTGCCACCCGGATCCGCAATGTGCGTATGAGCATGGAGCGTTGGCGTTGGCTGCCGCGCGAGTTGGGGGAAAGGCATATCCTGGTCAATATTCCCGACTTCCATCTGGAGTTGCGCAACAAGGGGGTAATCGAGCTGGAAATGAAAGTGGTGGCCGGACATGACACGACCCAAACCCCTTTCATGAGCGATACCTTGACCCATGTGGTATTCAACCCCTATTGGTTCGTGCCGGCCAGCATAGTCCGCTCGGAGTTGGCGCCGAAAATCGCGGAGCAAAAAGATTTTTTCCAAACCACGGATTATGAAATGGTGGACTCCAAAACGGCCGGGGAGGATAGCGCGGAACATCTTGACCCGGAAACCGTGGAGTGGAGCGAACTGGGGAAGGAAACCGAATGGCCGTTTACCATCCGGCAGAAACCCGGGCCGAAAAACGCCTTGGGCCGGGTTAAATTCCTGTTTCCCAACCGCTTCAGCATATACCTCCACGATACTCCCAATCAAGCCGCATTCCGTAGGGAGGTAAGGGCCGGCAGCCATGGCTGCGTGCGGGTGGAAAATCCGGTGGAGTTGGCGGAGAAGATTCTGCAGGGTCAAGACGGCTTGGCCGGTGATTCGCTGCGCAAGGCTATTGATAGCGGTGCCCGGCGCCATATCCGCCTGGAAAAACCTCTGCCGGTGCATCTGGTTTACTTCACCGCGTCCGTGGACGATGAGGGCCGGGTTCGGTTCAGCCCCGACATCTATGGTTGGGATGCCGATTTGTCCGGCATCTGAAGCGAAAGCGGATAAGGCCCCCTCGGAAGGTTATCAGTAGCGGTACCCGAAGGAAATCATGGCGCGGTGTTCCCGGTTTTCCTGATAGAGACCCGCGTCCTGCAATTCCCAGAATCCGAACGAGTATCCCAAATCGATGCTGAGGGCCCCGCCGAGGATGAATCCCAATCCGGCGGCCACGCGATGCAGGTTGTAATTGGGTTCGAAAACCTTTTCCGCCAGCATGTTATACGTGTAGCCGCCGCGCAACACACCTCCGATAAGCGGCGAATAAATCTCCGCGCCCACCGCCAGTTCATGCTCGTTGCCATATAGCGCGGGATCGAGGAACTCCGCGTTTTCCCGGCCGTAGCGGTAATTCTCCCAATTGTGGGTCTTGTATGAAAAGCTGAGGAGATGCGATTTTCCGAAATGCGCCAAACCCAATTTCAAAGTCATGGGATGGTCCACCTGGAAATGATCCTCGGTGTTGCTGGACTCGTCTTCGAATACTTCTTCGAGTCCGAAGGACTCCTTCAGTACCAGCGAGGCGCCGAAGCGCAAATTATCGTTGAGGCGAAGCAACAAGGCGGGCTCCAGATTGAACCCGCTGTAGGTGCGGAGATAGCCGTAAGTGCCGCCGTCTTCCACGCGCACCGTTTCGCGCCCATATACGTATCCCGTAGCGAGACCGAGCACCACTCCCGGAGCGATATCCACCGCCATGCCCGCGCGATAATGCGTCATGTCGCCCGCCGCCCGGTATTCATACGGTCCGAGCGTGCTTGACTGCGCGTCGCGGAACGAAATCAATTCGTCGAAGGTGCGCGGCTTGTACATGCCGAAGGCGAAGCTGAGTCCTCCCTGCACCGTGGGAATGGGCCATACGAAGCCGGCTGATTGGATTTTCAGATTCTGCTGTTCCAAGGGATGCGCGTCGTATCCGCCCATGCGCCCGGAGCCGAATAGCCGATCCTGCTGCAGACTGAAATGCAATTCATGCTGCTTAATCGATGTGAGTCCGGCGGGATTGTAATAAAGGGCGGAGAAATCGTTGGCCACCGCGGTATATGCGCCGCCAAGTCCCAGCGCGCGGGCGCCTACCTCTTGGTCTCGTCCCAGATTGAAGGGCGCTTCTTCGGCCTGCAGCGAGGCGACCAGCAAAGCGGCCAAGGAAAGGATGGAGGTTTTCATCGTCTTCTCCCTTTTTGCGCGGGACGGTCGGGCGCCGAGCGCGAGTTGTTCTCGTTCGATTCGTCTACGGAGGACTCAGATGAGGAGGACGAACCGGAGGATTTCGGGGCGGGCTGGCTTTGCTTCTGTCTCCGCTCTCCCCGGCGTGGCCTGTCTTGCGGATAGGGTTCGTTGAACAAACGTTTATCCGACTTGTAATTGGGATTCGAAGGTGGAGCGATCGAACCGCCCGAGCCATCGTGGGGCGGGTGGTAATGATGGCCATTTCCGTAGTATCGGTTGGGATGGCGATGCCGGGGATAGGAGTAATAATACGGGTAATCGTACCAGTAATAGCTCCCGTAATAGTCGCGGTAATGTGGGGAATAAAATCCCAGGGAGAAATCCCAATAAGTGGTGGGGCGCGGAACATGGTAATAGTCATGTACCACCACGGTTCGCTTGTTTTGTACCTCGACGCTGTCGCCCTCGCTCAGCGAATCGGAGTAAAGACTGTCGGCTTCGGCGGGCGGCGGAACGTATCCGTAATGATGGCGCACCACCTCGGCGCGCGTATGCAGTTTGGTATAGCACCCGCTGAGAGCCAGGCTCGCCAATCCCAGCAGGAGCGCGTGGCGGGGTCGTATTGTCTTCGGGGAAATCTTCACAATCCACCTCATCGCATGGTTTCCAATAACCTACATGCAATTGGCGTGCCGCGTCGGAAAGGGGGAGGTGAAGGGTTGGGGAGGCCGAAACGGCGCGGAATCAGGGGGTGGATTGCTGGTACTGTGTCCAAAGAATGGACGCCGTCAAGATGATGGACGGTTATTCCGGATTTTTGGCTTCGGAATCGCGGATGCCGTATTTGGCCAATTTGTTGTGCAATCCCTGGCGGCTGAGTCCAAGCATTTTTGCCGCCTGCGAAATGTTGCCCCGGGTCGACTCCAAGGCGTTTTCGATCCACTTCGCTTCCAGGGCCGATACGGCCTGGTCGAGCGACATGTCGGGTTGGCCGTCCATCCAGGCGCCGGGAAGGGCTCCGGCGATTTTGTGGCCTCCATTGGCGGAGGAATGTACCGAACCATTGGTGGAACCGTTTTTCCGCAGGATTTTTTCGGGTAGGTCCTGGGGTTGCAACTCCTCTTTGTCGCCGGCGATGTTGAGCGCGTATTCCACGGCGTTTTCCAGTTCGCGCACATTGCCGGGAAAGGCGTAGGCGCGCAGCGCATCCAGTGCCGCAGGGCTTAACCGGGCCGAAGCGCGTTTCAATTTGGCGCCGTGTTTTTGGAGGAAGTATTCGCAGAGCAGGGGGATATCCTCGCTGCGCTCCCTGAGGGGAGGGGTTTGCAGGGGGATGACATTGAGACGGTAAAAAAGATCCTCGCGAAAGGTTTTGTCGGCGACCATGCTTTCCAGATCGCGGTGGGTGGCCGCGATGACGCGCACGTCCACTTTGCGTTCCACCCGGCCTCCGACCTGGGTGAGCGTGCCTTCCTGAAGAAATCGCAAAAGTTTCGCCTGCATCGAAAGGGACATATCGCCGACTTCGTCGAGAAACAGAGTACCGCCTTGGGCGCTTTCGATGATTCCCAGCCGATTGTCCACCGCGTGCGTGAAGGCGCCTTTGACATGGCCGAACAGTTCGCTTTCGAGAATGGAATCGGGCAAGGCGGCGCAATTCTGCGCCACGAAGGGCTTTTCCCGGCGGGACCCGGCGAAATGCAGCGCACGTGCCACCAATTCCTTGCCGGTTCCCGATTCTCCGGTTATCAAAACCGTGGATTGCGAGGGGAGCAGGGTTTGCACTTTCTGCTTGAGCTTGAGAATGGGTTCGCTTAAGCCCACCATTTTCCGGAAAGACTCGTGCTCTTTGATGGAATCGCTTTTGAGTTCCAGGTTTTCGCGTTCGAGGGCGCGGTTGCGTTCGCGCAGCGCTTCTTCGAGGCGGCGGTTCTCCAGCGCCAGGCCATGCACGCGCGCGGCCTGCTTGACGATGAGTTCCAGCTCGAAGGGTTCCCAGGGTTTGTGCAGGAAGTGGAAGATTTGGCCTTTGTTCACTGCCGCCACCAGCGACTCGAATTCTGAATAGCCGGTGATGAGAATACGTATGGTGTCGGGATGCTTTTCGCGCACCCAGGCTAGAAAGTCCGACCCCGCTTCGCCGGGCATGCGCTGATCGCTGAGCACGCAGGTAATCGCCCGGCTTTCGAAGGCTTTGCGCCCCTCTTCGGCGTTCAGCGCCCCGATGCATTGGCAGTCCTCTTCGAGAGCCCGGGTGATGCTGCTGATGATGGCGGGCTCGTCGTCGACGATAAGCACCACGGGCTTTGCGTTCATGCTTTGGTCTCCACGGGTAACTTTATCAAAAATTCCGCTCCGCCGCCAGCCGCCTGTCGCGCGGAAATGGATCCCCCATGGGCTTTCACGATATCATAGGTGATATGCAGTCCGAGGCCGATGCCCTGACCTACGGGCTTGGTGGTGAAAAAGGGCTCGAAAATACGATCCAGGTTTTCGGGGGCGATACCGGGTCCGTCATCCCGAATGGTAACCGTCGCTTCGCCATTATCCACGCGGGTGGAAAGGGAAATGCGGCCTTTCTCTCCCAGAGCCTGACCCGCATTCACCAGGATATTCAGAAAGACCTGCTGGATTTGGGTTTCGTCCGCCGCCACGGAAGGCAGGCGCGCAAAATCCTTTTCCACCACGATGTTTTTGCTGAAATTGGTACGGGCCAGCAGCAGGCTTTTTTCGAGCAGGAGATTGAGATCGGAGGATTTTTTCTTTAACGGTCGGGCGGGATCGCCGGCTCCCCTTCGCGAAATTCCCCAAAGGTTTTGCACGATGTCGCGGATGCGTACCGCGCCTTCCTGGCTTTCCTTGAGCGCCGTCATGGCTTTGCCCAAATCTTCCGTCGGGCCTCCTTCTACTCCAGCTCCGGCTTGGCTTCCTGCATGCCGGATGCGGTCCAGGTATTTTTCGATTTGGTGGAGGTTGGCGTAGATGAATCCGATGGGATTGT
>CAYNXV010000105.1:0-12634 GCA_964401245.1 uncultured Bifidobacteriales bacterium
TTGCCTTCGAGCTCTTTGTAATACTGGAAAAAATTACGGGTGACTTTAAGGAACATGGGATCGACGTCGTCGATGTCGGCGTAATTGTTGGGATTGAAGATCGGTACTCCCAACAGTTTGTAATCCTTTTTTCCGCCGTCGGTCATATTGAGCACTCCGAGCACCCGGCAAGTCACCACCGTTCCCGTCAGCAATGGGGCGGAGTTGAATACCAGCATGTCCAGGGCGTCGCCGTCGTCCGCATGGGTACTGGGTATGAAACCGTAACTGGCGGGATAACACATGGAGCTGATAAGGCACCGGTCGAGCCGGAATATATTCAGCTTCTCGTCGTATTCGTACTTGGTGTTGGTGTCTTTGGGAACTTCCACGACGCATTCCACGCATTCGGGCGCGTTTTCGCCTATGGGCAGGTGCAGGTAATTCGCCATGACATCAACCTTCCGCGGGCTTGCGGAGTATCCAGATTTCCTCTTTGCCTACCCTGTCCTTGAGGCTTTTCTTGGGAACGATGCGTTCGCTCACCTCGAAAACCCCGTCCAGACGGGCGAGCAATTCGCCTTCGGAGGTGGGATGGGGCGGCCCGACCAGCGAAGTGGAATTGATGAGGGGATAGAATATCGCGACGATGATGCCGTCGGGCTTGAGCATCTTGTCCCAAACCTCGAAGTATTCGTCGCGGCGGCCGGGATGAATGGCGTTGAAGCAGCAATACTCATAGATGATATCCACCGGCTCGGTGCTCTTGGGCGACAAATCGAAGATGTCGATATTGAGAGCCGACAGCTTGGGCGTGTTTTCGGCCAGGGTGGTAAGCGCCTGGAAGGCCGTCTGGGAAAAGTCGACGGCCAGGGTTTCATGGCCTTTTTTGGTCCAGGCCAGGGCGTCGTAGCCGCGTCCTGCACCCGGAACCATGACCCGCCCCGTGGTAGGACATGACGGATGTTTGAAGAACTCCATGAGAGGAGGGCTTACCTTGCCCTGATCCCAATCGTCCTTCTTATCCTGATACATTTTTTCCCAATATTCCGGTAAATTCTGTGTCAGCATCAAGCCACCTTCTTCTGTTCTTTGGCAAGTTGCCCGCATGCGGCGTAAATGTCCGGTCCGCGGGCTTTTCTTCGTAACACCTGAAATCCGCCCCTGTCCAATTCCTTCTGGAAGGCTTCGATATCCTCCTCCGAAGGAGCCAGAAGCCCGGCATTGTCGCCTTTGTTGAGGGGAATCAGGTTGATTTTGCAATTGCGATGCGAGGCGATTTGCCTCAATTCGCGCGCGGCTTCGGCCGTGCAGGTCTTGTCCTTGATAAGGATGTATTCGAAAGTCAGTTTCTGGCCCGTAAGCCTTATGTATTCGTCGGCCGCGGCGAAAAGCTTTTCCAGGGGATAGCGGCGATTCACCGGCATGAGCTCGGAGCGCATGGTATCGTTGCTGCCGTTGAGACTGATGGCCAGTTTGATTTCGGGAGCCTTTTCGGCCCATTCGATTATTTTCGGAACGATACCCGAGGTCGACACGGTGATTTTATGCTTGCTCAGGTTGAAGCCCGTGGAGGACGTCAGCCGTCGGCACGATTTGACCACGGTATCGAGGTTTTGCAAGGGTTCGCCCATGCCCATGAAAATGACGTTGGACAGGCGGGTACCGTCGGAGTCACGCAAGTGCCGGTTGACGAAGTGAACCTGTTCCAGAATCTCACCCAGGGTCAGGTTACGGATAAAACCCATGGTGGCTGTGCGGCAAAAGGTGCATCCCATGGCGCAGCCGATTTGGGAGGAGACGCAAATGGAGCGGCGTCCTTCGCTGGGAATCAGCACGGTCTCGAAAAAATGTCCGTCATGGGTTTCAAAAGCCCATTTAATCGTGCCATCATGCGACTTCTGTTCCGAGGCGGTTTTCAGGACGGTGCAAACGGCCCGTTTTTGCAATTTTTCCACCAAGCCGCGGGGCAGATTGGACATGCGTTCAAAATCGGTTTCCAGGTGGTTGAACAGCCAATCGGTCACTTGCGCGGCCCGAAAGGCGGGTTCACCCAATTCGAGCATAAAGGCCTTGAGCTCTTCGGGTTCCAAGGCTAATAAATGCAAGGGATTCATGACTTTGGCAATGTAGCAAATTTTGACACCCCTTGGCGGGTTTGGCCTACCTGGAATGGGTTTCGAACGGGCTTTTTCCGCCGCCGGTGGATACATTATAAGGAGCCCGAACAGTGAATCTTACCGAGATGCCATGAACAATTTGGAACAGCCGGGAGCCGCCGTGGCGGTTATCCGCCTCCGCCTTTCCGTACCCGAATACCTGGTCCTTAAAAGGGCGGAGAATCCGGCCGATCCCTGGTCGGGGCATTTCGCCCTTCCGGGCGGGAGGCGCGAATCCGGCGATGCGGACCTGCTCGCCACCTGTCTACGCGAAACCCGGGAGGAATGCGGCCTCGAATTGCAACCCTCCCATCTGATTCGGGAATTGCCCCCATGGCATGCCGGTAGGGCGACGGATCGTTCTACCCTGGTGGCGCCCTTCCTGTTCGAATTGGAGGAAAAACCCGAGCTGCGGCTGGACCGGAAAGAAATCGCCGCCTTCCATTGGGTGTCCAGAGAATATTTTCTGGACAAAACCAATCATGGCCGGCATTTTCCCTTACTTCCCGCTTCGGGCGACGGGTTTCCGGGGATTCGATTGGGGGGAGGTTTTCTATGGGGTTTCACCTATAAGGTGCTGACTGGAATTTTGCTCGAGGATGAATCACGATAGCGGTTACTTTTTACTCCACACATGAAAAATCCCAATCCCGTCACCGTTCTGCTTCTCGATTTCGATCATACGTTGTATCCTTGCACTTTGGGCACCCAGGGAGAAGTGGATAAGCGCATCTCCCTGTACATCCAGAATCTGCTCGACCTTTCTCCGGAAGGGGCCGATGCGTTGCGGCGCGAGATGTGGACGGAGTTCGGAACCACTTTGCGGGGCCTGCAATTGCGCCACGGCGTGGATCCCCATCACTATTGCGACTTCGTGCATGCCATCGAGGATCATCATCTTCCGCCCCCCGATCCCGCTTTGCGGGCGTGGCTCGCGCGGTTAACCTGCCCCGCCTACATTTTCACCAATGCGCGCATGGATTGGACCCACAAGGGTTGGCAGTCCATGGACCTGGGCGAATTGCCCGCGACGGTGTTGGATATCGCCTTCACCGATTGGCTGGGAAAACCGCATAAGGAATCGTATGCCAAGGTTGAGGAATATCTGAGGCGCAATCACGGCCCCGATCTACGCATCGTCTTCGCCGACGACCTCCCCGAAAACCTGCTTCCGGCCAAGGAAAGAAATTGGTCTACGGTGTGGATAAGGCCGGAGGGAAAAGCGGCGGAAGCCTGGCGGGGGCGCTTCGATTGGGAAGGACCCTCTTTGCTCGGTTTTGATCCCGGCCGGTGGTGATGCGTGTTTTCGTCTCCGCCGGAGAGGTTTCCGGCGACCGGATTCTGGCGGCGGTTCTTGACCGCTTGGCCGAAGCCCATCCGGATTTGCGCGTCGAAGGCCTGGGCGGACCCGAAAGCGCCCGGCGGGGGTTACGCTCCCTGTTTCCCCTCGAAAGGCTGGCCCTCAACGGAATAGGGGATGTGGCCAAATCCGCCCTGTTCTGTCTACGTCTTTACCGTACCGCCGTTTCGCGTATGCACGGTTTCCGTCCAGACCTGGTGTTGCTGGTCGACTATCCCGGGCTCAACCTGCGCCTCTTGCGGCAGGCGGTGAAGCGGGGGTATCGCGTGCATTATGTGTCGCCTCCCCAATGGTGGGCCTATCGCGACGAATATGTTTCCCGGCGGATGCGTCGCCACGGACCCTATTTGAAGCGGGCTTCTTTGCAGGCGCTTTACCCCTTCGAGGCCGCTCCCTATGCCCACGCGGGAATGGATATCTCCGTCGGACATTTTCTTCCTGACTCGGCGTCGGCTCCTTCCGTCCGGCAAACCGACAAGGCCGGCCCCGGGTGTCTGTTGCTGTTGCCGGGCAGTCGTCCCCATGTGATGCGCCGGAACCTTCCCCGATGGTTGCGCGCACTTCCGGTTCCGGGCCAGGGAGAAGAGCCAATTCCCCTTATCCTGTTGTTGCCGGAATTTTTGGCGGACGAGGGCAGGCGCCACCTCGCGGCAGTGAACCTGACCGGCGAAGTGCTTACCTCGCGGGAAGAGGCCTTTGCGCGAGCCGGGCGCGCCTTAGCCTTTCCCGGCACTGTCACCTTGGAGCTGGCCTTGGCGGGCATACCCACCGCTGTTGTCGCCCTTGTCGATAGCCTCACGGTTTGGGCGGCGAAGCGCGTTTTGCGGCCGGGGCCGCTGGCCTTGCCTAATCGAATCTTGGGAAGCAAAGTGTTTCCGGAATGGGCGGGAACCCCGAAAGCCTTTGGACACGAAGTATTGAGGGAATTGCTAAGCGCCGTTCCCTCAACCCAGGAAATGCCAGAGATTCGGGAGCGATTGCGAAGGGAGTTGGGTCCGGGTGATGGGGCGATGACGGCGGTTAAACGCTGCGCGCTTAAATCCTGAGTCGTAGGGTCAAGCCTCAGGCCTGCGATGCCTTGATCAAAACCTTGTCCACGCGGTTGCCATCCATGTCCATCACTTCGAAGCTGAGGCCGTCGGATTGGAACTTGTCGCCGGCGCGCGGAATGTGGCCCAACAGGGTCATTACGAATCCCCCTACGGTTTGATACTGGTAGGTATCCTCTTCGGCGAGTTCCCGGATTTTGAGCAAGTCCTTCAAATCGTCGACGGGTAACATACCGTCCACCAGCCAGGATCCGTCTTCGCGCTGGAAGGCTTCGGAGTCTTCATCCGGATTGTAAAGCGTCGCGATATCGCCTACGATGCTGTCAAAAATATCGTTGAGGGTGACCAGGCCTTGCAGGCCTCCGTATTCGTCGAATACCAAGGCGAGATGAAAGCCGGACTGGCGGAATAGTTCCAGGCATTTGAGAGCCGGTATAGTTTCGGGAATGGCCAGGGCCTTTTTGACATGCGGCTCAAGATTGAAGGCGCGTCCCGACAGGCAATCTCCGAGAAGGTCTTTGGTGTAAACGATTCCCAGGGTATCGTCGAGGTTGCCCCGGCAGACGGGAAAACTGGACAAGTTGCTTTGCAGGATTTTGGCGCGGTTTTCGTCTAGGGTATCTTCCAAATCGAGCCAGACGAGATCAGGGCGCGGAGTCATCAAGGTGTTGACGCGCTTCTCGCTCAACTCGAAAACGCTTTCGACCATGTTTTTCTGGGCTTCCTGAAAAACCCCGGCCTGGGTTCCCTGGGCCATCATGACGTTGATTTCGTCTTCGCTAACCGGCGGCTCTTCGGAGGGTCTTACGCCCATGAGCTTGAGTATCATATCGGTTGAGAATCCGAGAAAGCTGACCAAGGGCGATGCGATACGCGATAGGCCCCGCATGGGCTTGGCCACATTACGGGATATTTGTTCGGAGTAATTGAGGGCCAGGCTCTTGGGCACCAGCTCGCCGAGCACCACCTGGAAATAGGTGACCAGGGCCACCACCAGTCCCAGGGCCAATCCCGTGCTGTACTCGGCCACCAGGGGATATTGCGCCAACTTCACTTGCAGGCTGGCCGCGATGGTGGCGCCGCCATAAGCGCCGGCGAGGGTGCCGATGGCCGTGATGCCCACTTGAATGGTGGCAAGGAAACGGCTGGGCGAGGTGGCCAAGTCCAGGGCGATTTGGGCTTTTTTGTCGCCGTCGTTGGCCCGTTGCTGCAAACGCGCTTTGCGGGACGAGACCACGGCGATTTCGGACATGGCGAATACGCCATTGGCCAACACCAGGAGCAATATGAATAGAATTTGAAAGGAGATGTTTTCCATCAGGTCCGGGTATCAGAGCTTTGTCCGCCCGGTGCGGAGTTATCGGAAGGGAAGGGCATGTCAGAAGTAAGGGGTTGGTGTTTTTGAGGCTGAGGTTGAGAGCCCATATGCGTTTCCGATTCCAGCAAAGTAGTTAAAAAATCGAGCCGCCTTCAAGTCGCCCCCTTCTCCCCGGTGGGAATCCATTGGGATGACGGCCTTATTTGCTATTATTCTGCCCTTTCCCCTTATTCTGCCGGGCTTCCCCTCAGAGGGTAAAGCGCCCAACAATCGAAGGAATCTATGCATCCGTTCAGGACCCATACCTGCGACCAATTGAGAAAAGCCCAGGTGGGCGAAACCGTCCGCATTTCGGGCTGGATTTTCCGCAAGCGCGATCACGGGCAGCTTCTGTTCATCGATTTGCGGGATCATTACGGTGTTACCCAGGTCGTGGTCCATCCCGAAAGGGCGTTTTTCGACGAAACCACCCGGCTTCGCTACGAAAGCGTCATCACCGTTACCGGCCATGTGGTGGCCCGTACCGAAAACACGGTGAACCCGGCCATGCCTACCGGCGAAATCGAAGTGGTGGCCGATACCCTGTCGGTGCAATCCTATGCGGATCCGCTACCCTTGCAGGTGGACAGCCTGGAAGACGGTCCCGAAGATACGCGCCTGCGTTACCGCTTTCTGGATTTGCGCCGCGAGCGGCTCCACCGGAACATTTTGCTGCGCTCGAACATCATCGCCAGTTTGCGCCGCCGCATGATTGCGGAAAATTTCACGGAATTCCAAACACCCATCTTGACCAGCAGTTCGCCCGAAGGCGCGCGCGATTATCTGGTGCCCAGCCGGGTGCATCCGGGACGTTTCTACGCCCTGCCCCAGGCGCCGCAACAGTTCAAGCAATTGCTGATGGTGTCGGGATTCGATCGCTATTTTCAGATCGCGCCTTGCTTCCGCGACGAGGACGCGCGCGCGGATCGCTCTCCCGGCGAATTCTACCAGCTCGACATGGAAATGTCTTTCGCCACCCAGGAAGACGTCTTCGCGGTGGTGGAAAGAGTGCTGCACGGGGTATTCACGGAATTCTCCTCCAAGAAAATGGACGCACCGGCTTTTGAGCGCATTCCTTTCGCCGATGCCTTGCTCAAATACGGAACCGACAAGCCGGATCTCCGCATTCCCATCGAAATCAGGGACTTCAGCGGGCTTTTCGCCGAATCCTCTTTCAACGCCTTCAAAAGCGCCGTAGCCCAGGGCGCGGTGGTGCGCGCCATTCCCGTGCAATCGGTGGCGAACCAACCCCGCAGTTTCTTCGACAAGTTGGTGGAGTACGCGCAATCCATTGGATCGAAGGGCCTGGCTTATCTAGTGTGGAGCGAAGATACGGTCAAAGGGCCGCTTTCGAAGTTTCTGACTCCAGAGCAACTCGAAACCCTACGCGAGCAAAGCGGAGTAGGCAAGGGCGACGCGGTTTTCTTCGTTTGCGACAAGCCCGCCGTGGCCGCCAAAATATCCGGCCTCATACGCGTGAAGCTGGGACGCGATTTGGGCCTTATCGATGAAAACGTTTTCCGCTTTTGCTGGATAGTGGACTTCCCCATGTTCGAATGGGACGAAGAAACCAAGCAAGTCACCTTTTCGCACAATCCCTTCTCCATGCCGCAAGGGGGGATGGAAGCCCTGGAAACCAAGAACCCCTTGGACATTCTCGCTTACCAATACGATATCGTCTGCAACGGCATCGAACTCTCAAGCGGAGCGATAAGAAATCACCGTCCCGACATCATGTACCGAGCCTTCGCCATCGCGGGTTACGATCAGGACGCGGTGGAAGCCAAATTCGGCGGCATGCTCAATGCTTTCAAATTGGGAGCACCTCCGCATGGAGGCATCGCTCCGGGAGTGGACCGCATCGTTATGCTGTTGGCGGGTGAGTCGAATATCCGCGAGGTCATCGCCTTCCCCATGAATCAAAAGGCCCAGGACCTCATGATGGGCGCGCCGGGAGACGTGGCGGAAAAACAGCTGCGCGAGCTGCATATTCAGGTCGATCCCAAGATCAAAGAGCAGTTGCGCAAGGCCAAGGAAGCTGAGGCGGAAGCGGCGCATTGAGGGCAAGCCTACCCCCAGTCGGTAGGTTGCCCCGCGAGTTGTTCCGGATTTGATCAATGCTCCCTCGTTTACCAATTGGATGGGGGTATTGCGAACCATCCTGTCACTAAGGCCAAGAGCCTTGGCAGCATCGGCCGATGTGATTTCACCTTGGAGCGCGGCAACGCGTAGTGTGGCCTGCTCCCGCTTCCCCAAATCATTTCTCCATCGCCAAGGAGATGCGACTTGGGTGAAAAAACCTTTCAACCGGATTTCAGGCGGGGGGAGCTGAGCTTCGTTCAAGGCTTTTCAAGCAATGCCGATGTCTGTTCCCCAGCTTTCGATAGGTGCTGCCTCATGAAGGCGAGCGCGGTTTCATATAGCTTCCAAACGGGAACTGAAGCGGACCGTTTGTCGAGGAATACCTCCGCATCCATTCCTTTGAAACGCGCCTTTTTCAATCCCTCTTGGAAAATAGTTTGCTTTGGAGGATACGGGTATGCCCCGTCGCTCTTTTCGAAGAATCAGGAACTCCTCCATCAAACCGGCATCCAGGGAATCGATGCGGACGGCGGGGCAAGGCAGGTTGTCCCAGAAAGCCCCTGAGATTCCAGCTTCAAACGCTCTATAGTGGCTCTATCGGCGGTCCGGGTGGTACAGCCAATACGAACGAAGGCTTTTCCGGCCGCTTTGCCGCTAATCACCTGGTATGGAACGATGGAGGACGATATTTCATCCACGGCCAAGGAGGTAACCCTTTGTTCCCAGTCCAGGATATCCTTTTCCGGGGCACCCACCATTTCATGCGTACCATCCTCTACCCCCAGAGATCGCCCCCGAAAGTATTGGCATATGCACATAGGGTGGCCAATAGGTCGCTTTTTTCCGGAAAGGCAATGGTAAGATCCAAAATTTATCCCCTTAGCGGATGTACGAGCATCGATTGAGCCATACAGTATCTCATCCAGGCCACTCGCTTCCGAATGACTCCATCTCTTTCTGTTCTTGCACTCGTTTACGGTTGCTTTCCACTGCCTCCCCAATTATTTGAATGGGGTTGCCGGGGGGAGGGTTGGTGGCCGCAGGAAGCAATCGCTGGGATTCAGGTGAAATAAGAGTCCGAACGCCGGAGCCGCCTTCCGGTTGGGAACGGATGAAATGGTACGGACCCGGGTTGCTGTGGATGATTTCCTCGGTCGGATCCGGCTCCACCCTCTTCACCCCCAGAATCGGATCGCGCTACGGTTATGTGCTCCTGTGGGTGATCCCCCTCGTCAGTTATTTCATGTGGGTTATGATTCACGAAGTGGCCCGCTATTCCGTGGTCACGGGAAAATCCATCCTTGACGGATACCGGGGTCTTCCGGGACCGCGTAACTGGGCGGTATGGTTTATTCTTTTACCGCAAGTCGTTTCGGGAGTTGTACTGATAACCGGGATCGCGGCTTTACTGGGCAGTGTGCTGATGATATCCCTACCCGGTAGCCAACGTTTCTACGCGATTGCGCTGGTTCTGGTCTCAGGCCTGCTGGTGGCGGGAGGGAAATACCAACGTATCGAGCGCATTTGCAGATGGCTTTCGGCGGTGCTTGTGATCACCGCCGTGGCGGCCGCGTTCGCGGTGTTTCCCCAGAGTGGGGAAATTTTATCAGGGCTAACGCCGGCCCTACCCGAGGATGCCGACCTCTATTTCATCCTTCCGTGGATTGGCTTCATTCTTGCCGGTGCCGCCGGAATAATGTGGTATTCCTACTGGACCGGCGCGCGGGGTTATGGGGGGGCGCTTCAGGGTGAAGGAGAAGGCGCGGACGAAAGCGGCGGCGAAGGAGGAGCTTCGGCTGCGGGGCCGGACCCAGAGCGGGTCGCGGAAAAGTTGCGGGTGTGGCTTCGCATCATGGCCGTTACCTCACTGACAGGAGTTGTGGGCGGCACGCTGGTCATCCTGTCATTTCTGATTTTGGGTGCGGAACTGCTGCGCCCGGAAGGGATTGTGCCCGAAGGGGTCAAGGTCGCCGAGGACCTGACCCACCTTTTTTCGGAAATATGGGGGGATGTCGGACGCTGGATTCTGCTGATGGGTTATTTCGTGGCGCTATGGGGCACCATCATTGCTGATCAGGATGGGTGGGGCCGCATGTACGCCAATGGCACCCTCATGCTGTTTCCGCGCGTCCGGGAGCGCTTGGGAAGGGCACGCCGGAGCTGGTTCCGAAGGATGGCCCAGCCTGGAGGTTTGAAGAAGGCCTACATACTCGTGCTGCTGATGGTTCTGCCGGTGCTCATTCTCCTAATTCTGCGAGATCCCGTCCGGATTCTCTCTATAGGCGGCATCATTACGGCTGTGCATACACCTGTGGTTGTTGCATTCACACTATACCTCAATAAAAAATCGCTTCCTGTCGCGCTTCGTCCCAATTGGATCATGAGCTTATCCATGGTGGCTTCAGGGCTTTTCTACGGGGGCTTCGGCCTGTTGTACTTTTACGACTTGTTTTTAAGGAGTTAAGGAGCTAGGCAAGCCGGGTGGGCAAATATTCCCACAGCCCGGCTTCAAGGTTTCTCAACCCGGGCGCCAGAATCCATTGGGGGATAAAGTCTCGCCGGTATAGTAGCGGCCATCATTGGAAGCGAGAAAAACAAAGCTTGGAGCTATTTCCGACGGTTGTGCCGGGCGGCCCCATAAAGTACCCTGTCCGAATTGGGTGACCAGTTCCTCATGCATGGTGGCGGGAATCAGCGGGGTCCATACCGGTCCCGGCGCTACGCAGTTTACGCGGATGCCGTCTCCGGCCAATTCCTGCGCCAGCGACAAGGTGAAGGTCTGGATGGCGCCCTTGGTGGCCGAGTAATCGATAAGGGATTTATAGCCTTTGCGGGCCACGATGGATCCCGTATTGATTATGACGTCTCCTGGCTTCAGATGTTCCAGCGCCAACTTGGCAAGGAACATATAGCCGAAGATATTGGTCTGGAAGGTTTTCTGGATTTGGTCCGGCTCAATTTCGGCCAAGCTGGCTGAGGTATGCTGGGCGGCGGCATTGTTGACCAGGATGTCCAGCCCTCCGAAGGCGTCGACGGTCCTGTCAATCATGTCCCGGCAGTGACGGTAATCGCCTACATCGCCGGGAAGCAGCAGGGACCGGCGTCCCGCCTTCTTTATCCACTCCTCCGAGTCTTTGGCGTCTTCGTGCTCGTTGTAATACGATACGGCGACATCCGCGCCTTCGCGAGCGAAAGCGATGGCAACGGCTTTGCCTATGCCGCTGTCGGCTCCGGTTATGAGCGCGCGTTTCCCGGCCAGTTTGCCGGCGCCGACATAGCTTTCTTCGCCGTGATCCGCGTACGGGCGCATCTCCGTATCGCTCCCGGGCCATTGCTGCTTCTGGGATCGGGGACTTCCTTCGAGGGTTCCGTCTTTGCGGGGATCCTGCTCCTCCACCATCAGGCCCTGACGTTGCGAGTTCTCCTGTTCTTGAGGTTCGGTATGCCGCTGCTGGGAACGATTGCCTGACATGGTTTTTGCTCCTGGGATGAATGTTCCGTTTAGGATTAACTTCCGCTTTCCGCATATACGGATGAGCGAGTAGGAGCTAAATAAACCTGTACATCGGAAGGCCGCAAGGCCTTGCGGCACCCAACATCCTGAGCCTAGATCAAACTCAACGAATGCGGTGGATTTCGTCTATGGATTGGGAGGAGGTGCGGAAGAGATATCGTCTCTCTTCCTGGTTCATACGGAAGGTGTGTACCACGGTGAAAGAGCTGGAATCCACCGGACTGATTTCATTCCATTGCAGGGGTTCATAGGCGCAGAGCTCGGTCACGGGGCAGATTTCGTTTTTGATCCTGTCCACCACCAGCTGTTTCACGGATTTCTCCAGGCGGGCGCTGCGCGATTCCGTCAAAAAATCGCCTACATACTCCGCCCGGCGGGGAAGGAAGTAAAAAACCACCACTGAGCCCACCAATGCTGCCGTAATCAATTTTTTGGGTAATCTTGCCACATGACCTCCCTGTCTCGGGGTCATTGTAGAGACAGGTAAGGGGCGCAGTCAATCCAGTCGAGGCAATTCATGCAACAAAGACTATTGACTTTAATTTAGAACCATTCTAAATTGGAGAAAAACCCAGCCTAGGAGGATTCCATGAGTCTTGTCACGCATCCCGCCCCCGACTTTAAGGCCAAAGCCGTCATGCCCGATAATTCGGTGCGTGAGATTGCCCTTTCGGAATACCGGGGCAAGTACGTTTTCCTGTATTTCTTCCCCTTGGCCTTTACCTTCGTCTGTCCCACGGAAATCATCGCTTTCGATAAGAAACTTAAAGAATTCAAGGATCGCAACTGCGAAGTGATCGGGGTTTCGGTCGATTCGCATCATACCATGCTGGCTTGGAAAAATACGCCCGTCAAAGAAGGCGGCATCGGAAATATCCAGCATCCCGTGGTGGCGGATTTGAGTAAAAACATCTCCCGCTCCTTCGGAATCCTCTATCAGGACGAGGTGGCGTTGCGGGGACAATATCTCATCGACAAGAACGGCGTGGTAAGGCACGAGTTGGTCAACGATTTGCCCTTGGGGCGGAGCGTGGACGAAGCTTTGCGCCTGGTCGACGCGTATCAGTATTACGAGACGAACGGCGAAGTTTGTCCCGCAAACTGGCATAAAGGCGACGAAGCCATCAAGGAATC
>CAYNXV010000106.1:0-11178 GCA_964401245.1 uncultured Bifidobacteriales bacterium
GGGGATACCCTCTTCGTAGGCGAAGTGGGCCGGCCCGACCTCATGGGTGCCCGCATGAGCGCCGCTGAATTGGCTTCGCTGTTATTCGATTCCCTGCAGAATAAAATCAAGCCGCTTCCTCCCGCTACCCGTGTCTACCCCGCGCATGGCGCCGGTTCAGCCTGCGGAAGGAATATCGGTTCCGCCGAATTCACCACCATAGGCGAGGAGCTGCGCACGAATTACGCTTTGCAGCCCATGGACCGGCGGAAATTCATCGAATTGGTAACCACTGATTTGCCCGAGGCCCCTAAGTATTTTTCCGAGGACGCCTTGGTCAATCGCGCGGGCGCCAAAAGCCTGGACGAGGTAATGGACGGCATGCGACCTCTCTCGCCGGCTCAAGTGCGGGAGCTTATGGAGAAAGGCGCGATGCTGATTGATACCCGGTCGGTCGAGGCTTTCGCCGAAGGAACCCTACCCGCATCCTTATTCATCGGATTGGACGGCCAATTCGCGAGTTGGGTGGGAACCCTGGTTCCCAAAGGCATTCCCCTGCTTTTCCTTTGCGACGACGGTCGCGAGGTAGAAGCCGCCATCCGTTGCGCGCGCATCGGTTACGATTCGGTGGCGGGATACCTGCAAGGAGGGGTAGAATCCTGGCATAAGGCGGGTTATCCCTTGGAGACGTACAAGCGGGTGGAACCGAACGAATTGCCGGAACTGTTGGCCGACAGGGCAAACAACCTGGTGCTGGACGTGCGCAGACCCGGCGAAAGAAACCAGTCCCGCATACCGGGCACGGAATTCATGACCTTGAGCCGCTTGGAAAAAGAAGGCGCCGCTCTTCCGGCGGACAAAAACATCGTGGTTCATTGCGCCGGCGGCTATCGCTCCGCCATCGCGATTAGCCTGCTTCGCAAACTTGGACATTCGCGGGTAACCGACATGAGGGGCGGCCTCAATGCCTATGGCGAAGCCGGTCTCCCCATCGACAACAAGGAAATTTAGGAGGATAAAGATTATGCAAAATCTGCTGCTGGAGCGATGGCCCTGGTATATTTCAGGACCTCTGATCGGCTTGACCGTTCCGCTCCTATTGCTGTTGACCAATAAGTCGCTGGGTATTTCGAGCAGTTTCCGTCACGTTTGCGCCATCGCCCTGCCGCGCAGCCAGGCGGCCTACCTGCGAAACTACGATTGGCGAAAAGAGGCGTGGAACCTGGTCTTCGTGTTAGGCCTCGTCGTGGGCGGCTATCTCGGAGCATACGTACTTTCGGCGCAAAGGCCGGAGCTGCTTCCCGAACACTACTACTCGATCAAAGGATATTTGCAATTATTGGCCGGAGGAGTGCTGGTGGGATTCGGAACCCGGTACGCCGGTGGTTGCACTTCCGGACATTCCATTTTCGGATTGTCCACCTTGCAAGCGGCCAGCCTGTACGCCACTTTGGCATTTTTCGCCGGCGGACTTACCGCCGCTCTTTTTACCTGGATCTTTTTCTGACACTAAGGAGTACGGAGTCGCAAAATGATTGATCAATTCAAATTTCTTTTATTCGGTGTTTATTTCGGCGTGGTACTCACCAAATCGGAAGTGATTTCCTGGTTTCGCATCCGCGAAATGTTTTATTTCCGAGAACCCGATCTTTACCTTATCATCGGTTCGGCGGTAGCAACGGGAATGCTTTCGGTATGGGTATTGAAAAAATTCCGCATCCGGTCCGTAGAAGGCGAGGAATTGCGTATTTCCGTCAAACCCCTGAACAAAGGCGTGTTTCTCGGAGGTTTTCTGTTCGGTCTTGGGTGGTTCATAACCGGAGCCTGCCCGGGGCCCATTTACGCGCAAATCGGAGCGGGTGAAACCGCGGCTATAGTCACTTTGGGCGGGGCCTTGCTGGGAACCTATCTTTTCGCGATATTGAAACCCCGGCTTCCGGAATAGCGGGCGCTCTTTGTCCCTCACGCGTGTGGGAGATTTTCTAAAATTTCGGAGAATCCCTTTTCCGAATGGAAGGCGAAACCCATGCCTCGTTACACATTGGATTTTTCCCAAATCAAAATGCGCAACCTCCCGCAAGTTGGAGGTAAAAACGCCTCTTTGGGAGAGATGTTCCAGGCCTTGGCCCCCGAAGGCATTCGCGTGCCGGATGGGTTCGCCACCCATGCCGATGCCTATTGGGAATTCATCGACTTCAACAATCTCCGCGGCGAACTGACATCCCTGCTTGCGACCCTGGACACAAGGGAATTCTCCAACCTGCGCGAGGTGGGAGAAAAGGCCCGTGGATTGGTGATGGGGGGAGAATTTCCCGATCCGATACGATCCTCCATCGAAAAGGCCTACCGCGCCCTGGCCGAACGCACCCCGGGAGATTTGCAGGTAGCGGTGCGCAGCAGCGCCACCGCCGAGGACCTGCCTTCAGCCAGCTTCGCCGGACAATTGGAAAGTTATCTGAATATCCGAGGCGAACACGCGCTGCTCGAAACCTGCCGCCGCTGCTATGCATCCCTCTTTACCGACCGCGTCATCAAGTACAGGACCGACAACGGATTTCCCCATATGCAAGTGGCCGTTTCGGTGGGGGTGCAAAGAATGGTCCGCTCGGACAAGGCCTGTGCCGGGGTGGGATTCACCCTGGAGCCGGAAACTGGCTTTCGTAATGTCGTCGTTTTGACGGGGAGCTGGGGGCTGGGAGAAAATGTGGTGCAAGGAACGGTGAATCTCGACCAGTTCACCCTGTTCAAGCCCGCCTTGGCCTCCGGAAAAAAAGCCATTCTCAACAAGAAGCTCGGGGAAAAGGAAAAAACCCTCGTCTATCTCGAAACGCAGGCCGATGCACGAGGCGATTATTCCACGCAATCCACCGTCAACGTGGAAACGCCTCTGGAAATGCAGCGACGCTACATCCTCAACGATGACGAAATCGAGGAGCTCGGACGTTGGTGCCTGCGCATCGAAAAGCATTACCGCCGCCCCATGGATATCGAATGGGCCAAGGACGGACTCACAAATGAACTGTTCATCGTGCAGGCCCGACCCGAAACGGTGCATGCTTCGGGCGCGCAAACCATGCAACTGCATACCTATACGCTCAAGCGCCGCGGAAACATCCTGGCTACCGGGATAAGCGTAGGCAGTAAAATCGCCTCGGGAATTGCGAGAAGACTCTCCGGTCCGGAAGAATCGGACAAATTGCAAAAGGGGGAAGTGCTGATTACCGAGGTTACCAATCCGGATTGGGACCCCATCCTGAAAAAAGCCGCGGCCATCATCACGGCCAAAGGCGGGCGCACCAGCCATGCGGCCATCGTCGCGCGCGAATCGGGGGCGGTAGCCGTAGTCGGCGCCGGAGACGGAATCTATAACATTCCGGACGGACAGCAAATTACGGTTTCCTGCGCCGAAGGCGAAACCGGCTTCATTTACGAAGGCGCCTTGGAATGGGATGAAAAACAAATCGACATGAAGAATTTCCGCATGCCGAAAACCAAACCTCTTCTCATCCTGGGCGATCCCGACAAGGCCTTCAAGTCCTCCTTGCTACCCAGTCGCGGCGTCGGACTCATGCGGTTGGAATTCGTCATAGCCAACTCCATAGGCATCCATCCCGTGGCCTTGGCCCGATTCGATGCGGTTTCGGACCAGGAAGTGAAGGCTAAAATAGAAGCCCTTACCCGGATGTACGCCCGGAAAAAGGACTATTTCGTGGAAAGACTGGCCCAGGCCGTGGGGACTCTGGCAGCGGCGTTTCATCCTCGGGAAGTGATAGTACGCATGAGCGATTTCAAATCCAACGAATACGCCAACCTACTCGGCGGGAAACAATTCGAACCCGAAGAGGAAAATCCCATGATTGGGTTCCGTGGAGCGTCGCGCTATTATCACGAACGGTATCGCGACGGTTTCCAGCTCGAATGCGAAGCCATATTGCGGGTTCGCGAAGACATGGGACTCACCAACGTAAAGGTGATGATTCCCTTTTGCCGGACTCTGGAAGAAGGCTCGAAGGTATTGGAAGTCATGGCGGAATATGGGCTCAAGCGCGGAGAGAATGGACTGGAAGTCTACGTCATGGTGGAAATTCCCAGCAACGTCGTTCTGGCGCGGGAATTCGCGGAATTGTTCGACGGTTTTTCCATCGGGTCCAACGATTTGACGCAATTGACCCTCGGTCTCGATCGCGATTCCGCCTTGGTCAGCGATCTTTTCAACGAGAAAAACGCCGCCGTGCTGAAAATGATTTCCGATGCCATTCGCTCCGCCAGGAAAACCAAGACTCCCATCGGCTTGTGCGGCCAGGCACCCAGCGATTTTCCCGAATTCGCTCGTTTTTTGGTGAAACAGGGCATCGGAAGCGTATCCTTCAATGAGGACGCATTGTTGCAGGGCATTGAAAACATCAACGCGGCAGAAGCGAAATGAACAACTTCATGGTGATACTGGCAGCCGGAGTATTATTTTCCGGTTGCGCCTCCCATAACGCCTGGCATTTTCATTTTCGTCCGCCATCCGATGCCCACATCGCCCGCGAAATCGCCCACGCCGACAGTCTTTGGCAGGAACGAGGCGTTCCCAAATCCGCGCGCCAAGCCGTACGCGCGTTCGAGCACTTGGCGAAAATTCGCAAACATGACGCGGAGTTGTGGACACGCTTGGCCCGCGCCTATTATTTACAGGCCAATTACACGGAAACCAATCCCGACAAGCAATACTGGCTTTTTTTAAAAGGCATGCAGGCGGCGGAAAAGGCCCTCATGCTCCAACCCCGCTACCGAAACGTAATGTCTTCCACCGGCAGCGAATTGCAGGCCGTGAAGCAACTCGATGCTGCGAACATGGAGGCGGCTTGGTGGTATGCGGCCAACCTTGCGAAACGCGTCGCGGACGAAAGCGCCATCATACGTTTGGGCAATGCCGCCTTGGTGGAAGCGTTTTGTTCCCACATTCTGAGTCTGGACGAAAAATATTATTACGGCGGCCCCCATCGGTTCATGGGCGGCATTTATGCGCGGCTCCCCGAAGGCGACCTGGTCAAGGCGCGCTTTCATTTCGAGCGCTCCCTGGAATTGGCCCCTGATTATTTCGGCACACGTACCTTGTATGCCGAATATTACGCCGTAAGGGCGGGCGACAGAAAGCTTTTTCAGGAGCAATTGGAATACGTGCTGGCAACCCCGCCCGGGTCCATTCCGGAAGTCGAGCCCGAAAACCGCTATGAGCAGCAACGTGCCAAGGTCTTATTGGCGCGGATGGAAAAATTATTCCCGGCCTCAGCCGTCGGAAATTAGAGCGGGCAACTCTATTCGGAAAAGGGTGTTATCACCCTCGGACCGACAGGTGATTCGCCCTCCGTGCTCGGTCACGATTTTTTTGGAAATGGACAGCCCCAAACCCGTGCCTTCCTTTTCCTTTTTCGTCGTGAAAAAGGGATCGAATATATAGGGCTTCACCTCGTCGGAAATGCCTCCGGCGTTATCCGAATAATCCACAAGCAGCGAAGCGCCGCGATGATAAGCTTTAATGCTGATCAGTTTTTCCGGAGGATCGAAGGTATCGAAGGCGTCCCTGGAGTTGGTAAGCAGGTTATGGATTACCGATTCGAGTTGAGTGCGGTTTCCCTGAAGGTAAAGGTCATCTTCGATTTGGTATTCCAGATGGATTCCGCGGTTCTTCAATTGCTTGTCCATGAAAAGAAAACTGTCTTCCACCAGATTGAGGACGGGAAAGACTCCCTCTTTTTCCGGATCCTTGCGGGAATAATGAAGAAGATGCTCAACCACCTTTTTCATCCTCTCCGCGCCTTTTATCACCGAGTCCGCTGCGGAGAGCGCGCTTTTCACGTCGAAGTCGGGATTGGGAGCGGAAAACAATTCGCGGATATATTCGGCATCCAGGAGTATGCTGGCCAAAGGATTGTTCAGCTCATGCGCCAGGCTTGCCCCGAGAGTGCCCAGTACCACGAGTTTATTGGCGTGAAAGAGCTGGCGCTCCAACATGACCTGCTGGCTGCGATCCAGGGAAAAACCCATGTAACCGATTATCTCCCCGTCTTCGCGTATGGGAGTGATGGTCAGGTGGATGAATACCTCGCTGCCGTCGGTGGCGACATTGCTGAGTTCTCCCCGCCAGGTATCGCCCGCGAGAATGGTCTCCCACATGTGCTTGTATACTCCCAGGGGAGTATTGGGAGACCTGATGATACGTTGGGAATGCCCAATTACTTCGTTTTCGGCGGTAAATTTATAAAGCCGCAAATAAGCCTTGTTAACCTTGACCAGAATTCCGTTTTTATCGGTGATATTGATGGCGTATTCAGCTTGGCTGAAGGCTTTTTCGCAAAGCGCAGTATCGTCTAAGCGCTTATCCAGGGGAAAGGGGTTGGTCGAGGAGGTGCGAGGACCCGGCATTCAGTAAAATTTAGGTTAAAACCATAATTCCAGCGTAAAAATTCATTCTATTCCCTTTTCCAGGAGGACCTATGGAGGAAACCATCACTTCGCCATCGCGACACTCTTCCTCGGAGGGTGTAACCACAACAACCCGTATGGAGCAGGCCCCCCCTCATACCGGAGTCGAAGATGCCCTGATGTCAAAATCGGAACAGGAATTTCTCAAATTCGTTAAGGAATTGCGTGAGTCAGAATAATTAAAATCTTGTCATTTTGACACCTATTTATGCTATAATGGCATAGGGTGACATTTTTACTACATTTACGTCATTAAACATGCCCCATTTTGAAGCTTTTACGGTATTGCGAAATGGCCCAGACCTTGCTTTGACAATGGGCATGGATAAAAAACTTCTCATCGTCGATGACGAACAAGGCATTATCGATTCCCTGAACCGGGCCTTCCATGGATTTCCGGCAACCCTATTGTCGGCTACCGACCCCTTGGAGGGTCTTAAACTGGTCAGTCAGGAGGCGCCCCAAGTCGTAATCACCGATTTGAAAATGCCGAAAATGGACGGCCTCACTCTGATGGGGAAAATATTGGAGGCGAACCCCAATATTCAAGTCATTATGATTACGGGTCACGGCACCATAGACGATGCGGTCGCGGCTATGAAAAACGGGGCCTACGATTTCATCTCCAAGCCCTTCAATAAACAGGAAATTCTCGCGGTGGTAAACCGTGCCTTTGAAAAAGCGGCGCTGCTCCACGAAAACAACCTCCTCAAAGAGAAGTTGAAAAATACCGAGCTGAGTGAATTCGAATGGGGCAAAAGCCGGGAATTCAAGGATTTGCTGACCCGGGCCGGCCAAGCCGCCGCCAGCGAAGCCACCATACTCATCATGGGCGAATCCGGCACCGGCAAGGAAGTGCTGGCCAAACATATTTTTTCCAACTCCCATCGATTGGGACGTCCGTTCATTACAGTCAATTGCGCCGCCATTCCGGATAACCTTCTCGAAGCCGAATTGTTCGGATATAAAAAAGGGGCGTTCACGGGAGCATACCAAGACAAAAAGGGAAAGTTTCTGGAAGCCCATGGCGGGACGCTTTTCCTGGACGAAATCGGCGAAGTGCCCTTGAGCGTGCAACCCAAGCTGCTGCGCGTATTGCAGGAAGGTGAAATCAATCCCGTGGGAGGGAGCGTCCAGAAGGTGGACGTCCGCATCATCGCGGCCACCAACAAAAATCTGCGCAAGCAGGTGGAGTCGGGCCTTTTTCGGGAAGATCTTTTCTACCGCCTTAACGTCATACCTCTGACGATTCCGCCGTTACGTATGCGCTCCGACGATTTACATTCATTGATTTCCTTTTTCATCGGGAAATATTGCCAAAAGAACAAACGTCAGAACCTTTCCGTCAGCGCCGACGCTTTGCGCCTCATGGAGGGCTATGCCTGGCCCGGAAACATCCGCGAGCTGGAAAACGCCATCGAGCGCGCCGTCATTCTCTGTCTCGGACATCAGATAACCGTGGACGACCTGCCCGAAGAATTGGGAGCGTCAGCCACCGGGGGAGGGCCGATATACATCGGCAAAGGCATGACCATGGATGAAATCGAATTGAATGTCATCATGAACACGCTCAGCCTGAATCACGGGGACAAGGTGAAAACCGCCGAGGATTTGGGAATCAGCTTGAGAACCGTCTACCGGAAACTGGAACAGACCAGGCAAAACGGGAAACCGGAAACCATATCGACCTTCACCAAATAGGGAGAGCCATGCGCATCGTATTTTTCAGTTCCAAACCGTACGACAGGCAATTCATGGAAGCCGCCAACGCAACCTATCGGCATGAATTGGCGTTTCTGGAAGCCCGGCTATCCCGGGAAACCGCTCCCCTGGCGAAAGGTTTCGATGCCGTATGCCTGTTCGTAAACGACAAGGCGGACAGGGAAATCATCTCCGAATTGGCAAACCAAGGCGTGAAAATAATCACATTGCGTAGCGCGGGATTCAACCATGTGGATTTGGACGCGGCCCGGGAAGCGGGAATCAAGGTGGTTCGGGTTCCCGCCTATTCCCCCCATGCCGTGGCCGAGCATACTTTGGGCCTGCTGTTGAGCCTGAATCGAAAAATCCACCGCGCCTACAACCGCGTCCGCGAAGGCAATTTTTCCCTCGAAGGCCTGTTGGGTTTCGATGTGCACGGACTGACGGTGGGAATCGTGGGCACCGGCAAAATCGGAGAAGCCTTCGCCCGCATCATGCACGGGTTCGATTGCCGGCTTCTGGCCTACGACCCCTACCCCAACGAATCCCTGGGAAAATACGGGGTGGAATATGTCGATTTGCCCCGGCTCTTCGCTGAGTCCGACATCATATCGCTGCACTGCCCCCTTACTCCCGAGACCTTCCATCTCATCAACGGCGATTCCATCGCGATGATGCGCGAAGGCGTGATGATAATCAACACCAGTCGCGGTGCCATCATCGATACCAAGGCCGTCATATCGGGCCTGAAGAGCGGACGCATAGGCCATCTGGCGTTAGACGTCTACGAGGAGGAAGGCGATTTGTTCTTCGAGGACCTGTCGAGCCATGTCATCCAAGACGATGTCTTTTCCCGTCTGGTGACTTTCCCCAACGTGCTCATCACCGGACACCAGGCCTTTTTTACGGAAACCGCCCTGCGTAAAATCGCCGATACCACCTTGGGCAACGTTTCCGAAGTGGAAAAAACCGGCAAGTCGGAAAACGAAGTCGGGCTCGACAAAAAAGTGGCCGCTTCGGGATCCGGCAAAAGGTGATTCAGTGGTTGTGATCGGCGATGAAAAGCAGAAGAGCGAGGCCTGCCAGAAAGGCCATGAATTGCAAACTGTTTTTGCGCATTCCATGCCACTTGTTGACCTGGGGTATCAAATCGGATGCGGCGATATAGATGAAATTTCCGGCCGAAAAGGGAATCACATAACGCAGATCGATATCCGAGGATAGAAAATAGACCGCCAACCCTCCGCCCAGAAACGTGAGTGACGAAAGGAAATTGACGGCCAAGGCCTGCATCTTGTCCCACCCCCCTTTCACCAGAATGGCGAAGTCACCCAACTCTTCGGGAATTTCATGCACGGCGGCGGCCAACCACGTGGTCAAGCCCAAACGGATATCGATTAAAAAGGCGCTGGCCACGGCGAGTCCGCCCAGGAGATTGTGCATGCCGTCGGCCACCAGAATCAAATAGGTTACCGGCTGTTTATGCCCCGTATACCGGCCTCGGCAATGGTGCCAATGCATGAATTGTTCCAACGCGAAAAAAAGCGTGAAACCTGCGATTACCAGCAACATGGAATCCATCACATCGGGGATTTGCTCCAAAGCGGTCGGTAATAAGTGGAAGAACGCGCCTCCGATCAGGGAGCCGGCCGAAAGCGCGATCAAGGCGGTCAGGATCCGGTCGAGAGTCCTGGGTTTGAAGAACAGGGTCGTTACCCCCACCAGCGAAATCAGGCTCATGAGAACGCCGCCGACCAGGATATACCAGAAAACATGCACTGCAAAAATCCCCGTAAGTCCGGCGGCAATCCGCAGCCGGTCAAGGGGATAAAAAGTGTATTATTCCGCCGCCGGTTCACATACCGGGAGCATATAATCGCCCAAACGTGCGAGCCCCGGAACCTGAAAAGAAGCCCTTACGCCGGATTCCAGGAATGTCCGCGGCCAAGCCCCCCATCCCTGAACCGTTCCCAGGGCTCTTATACGCTGATTGCGGCGTTGCGAGCGTCCTGGCCCACTTGGGCGAGCTGGACCAGCAACCGGCGTACGTCCCCCCTTTGCGCCAGGTTGAAGCGGGCGAAGGATTTGTTGGCCCCTACCCGGATGGAATAGGCGCTGTCGGGCATGGCCTGGAAAAGATCCTCGTCGGTACGGTCGTCGCCGAGAGCCAGGATGAAATCGGGATTGGAGTCGGCCAGCCAATGCAATGCGGCGGCGTTCTTGTTGACTCCCGCATTGTGGATTTCGAGAACCTTATAACCTTCCAAAATCTGCAGCCCGAAATTGGCGGTCAAGCCGACCAGGTCATCCAATAATTCGCTGGCCCTGAGAAAGGCCTGTTCGGGATCCGCTTGGCGGTAATGGAAAGCCAGCGAAAATTCCTTCTCGATGAGATGGGATCTGGGCAGCCTATCCACGTAGGTGTTCAGCAAGGGTATCAGGGTGGATTTCCAATCCGCGTTCATGGGCTTGATTAGATTCCAATCCTTTTCTTGGGGGCGGATCCAGACTCCGTGTTCGGCCACCAAATCCACCGGCAATTCCCCGAACCACGATTCCACCGTCTCCTTGTCGCGGCCGCTGAGAAGCACCATCCGCACTTTTCCGCCCGCGCACAAGCTTCTCAACAAATCCATCAATTCCTCGTCCGGCGCCGTTTGCTTGGTATCGAAAGGCATGGGCATCAAGGTTCCTTCGCAATCAAGGAAAAGCAGCGGATTCGCGGCGTTGGCGAAAGCCTCCACCATTTCCCGTCTTTTTTCCTGCGTCAGAAGGCGCGATTCCATCTGCTTCTGGCGCGCCCGCACCTCTCGCAATCCTTCCACGAAATCCTCGGCCCATCGGAATACGCTATACCGGCGTAACCGGTCTTGCAGCGCCTGGTTGTTGCGTATCTGCTCCTGTATCGGCATGTCGAGCGCGGTCCGTATGGCCTCGGCGATTTCCTTTTTATGGTTGGGGTTGACGATGAGGGCCTCCCCCATCTCCTTGGCCGCGCCGGCCATTTCGCTGAGAATAAGCACGCCG
>CAYNXV010000106.1:11188-12534 GCA_964401245.1 uncultured Bifidobacteriales bacterium
GTATTCCTTCGCCACCAGATTCATACCGTCGCGAAGAGGGGTAAGCAAGGCCACATCGCTGAGACTGTAAAGCGCGATGAGTTGATCGAAGGAAACGGAGCGGTATTGGTAAAGCACCGGCGTCCAATGCACGTCCCCATACTCGCCGTTGATGCGGCCTACCGCCTCATCCACCTGTCTTTTCATGATTTGGTATTGTTCGACGCCGGTACGCGAGGGAACCACCACCATGATGAGGATTACGCGGCGATGCCAATCGGGATTGTCCGCCAGGAACTGGGCATAGCCCTCCAAACGATGCAGGATTCCCTTGCTGTAATCGAGCCTGTCCACCGAGAATACCGTACGCACGTTTTCCAGTTTCTTGCGCAGCTTGTCGGCTTCCTTGCGCACCCCGGGGGTGCCTACGGCGTCGTGGTATTTATCGAAATCGATTCCCATGGGAAAGGTATCCGCCTTCCAGGTGCGTTCTCCGGACGACAGGTAACCCAGATGATGCTCCAGGCCGAGATTGCGCAGGCAGGAGCGCAGAAAATTCTGGGTATAATCATTGGTATGGAAGCCGACCAAGTCGGAGCCGTTCAGTCCCTGCAGCAGTTGCTCGCGCCAGGTACGGGGCAACAGACGAAAAATTTCGAAGGATGGAAAGGGGATATGAAAAAAGAAACCGATGAGCGCGTCGGGCATTCTGGCGCGCAGCATTCCCGGCAAAAGCATCAACTGATAATCGTGGACCCAGAAAATGTCGCCGGGGCGGGCGATTTCCATCAAGGCGTCGCAAAACTTTTCATTTACTTCCTTGTAAACATCCCAGTGCTCCTCTTCGTAGAACGCAAAAGAGGGGAAATAATGGCAAAGGGGCCATATGGTGCCGTTGCAAAAACCGAAATAGAACTTGTCCATCGCCTCCTCGGAGAGGAAGACGGGATGGGCGGAGTGATCCGTTTGGGCCTTCTTTTTCAGGCTCTCCCGCAATTCGGGATTTTCCACCGTCAAACCGGGCCAACCCACCCACAGGGTTTCGGCTTCCTGGCCCCGCGCGCGCATTTTGTCGATATAGGCGCCCAGACCCGTCACCAGGCCTCCGGAACTGGCCTTGAAGCGGATCTTTCCTTCTTTTTCGACCACCGTAAAGGGTAAACGATTTGAAACGACCACCAGGCGCATACGGTATCTCCTTTGAGCTGAAAGGAAGGCGCGGGTATTGGCCTTCCCCAAATCGTGGTTGCTTCGAATGGTAACAACTTTCGCCCGCAAGGCCAAAATAGTTTTCCTTTATCGTTCGGATCCAGCGCTTTTTTATCTCCTTGACCTTTGCGGGGCTGGGGAAGGTTTTACTTTTTGAA
>CAYNXV010000107.1:0-12498 GCA_964401245.1 uncultured Bifidobacteriales bacterium
CTTTCATGTCTACGTGAACGCCACCAGCCTGACCGCCAATCTGAAGGACGTTCTGCAAGTGACATTCACTACGCCCAATGGGGATACCGAAACCATCAACGTCACCGAAACGGATGTGTTCAGCAGCCTTTTCACCGGCATCGCCACTTTCGCTTTCAGCGTCAATGCCCCCGTCCCGGGAAACGGCATTATTGACGTCCGGCTGTCCGACCTCGATGCCCAAAACGGGTTGGTCGTCACGGGCAAGGTTACCCATCCCTCGGGTATTGAAAACACCGCTACCATCCGTCTGGTTTCCCTGTTCAACCCAAGCCTTTCGGCCTATATCAAGGATGAAAACGGCAATGGGAAGGGAGATAAGGTTTTCGTGGTATTTTCCCGCGACTTGACGGCCACTCCCGCCCAGCTTACGGCTTTTTGGAATACGGCCGATGCCGCCAACATGCGCCAGACGCCCCAAGTTTCGATTCACCCCGCTAACCCCAAGATTCTGGTCGCCGATTTCAGCGCCAATGAATTCGCGGAAGGGGCCACCTCCATTCCCGCCGGGGCCTTGCCCATTGCGCAATTACCCAACGATAATCTTTTTGGAAACCAGCAGGTCGCCATCGCCGACTCCATGGGACCCATAGTGATGGCTGCGGTAAAGCGTCCCTATCAGGAGCCTTTCGTGGGAAATACCGACCCGAATTTCAACCTGGATACTTTGTTCATCACCCTGTCCGAGCCGATTAAAACCCAAGGTTCATTCAGCAGGATGATTCGCTTCGGTTCCTCCCGGACGAATTATGCCGAGACGCGTACCGTGCAGGTCTTAACTGAACCCGAGGTGCAGGCCGATGGAGTCACCTGGATTATGTTGGTCAACAGCGCCACAGCGCTTTCTCCTACGGCAAATCTGGATTACGTATTCCTGGAGACAGGCGGTGAATACACTGACACTCCGGGAAACCGGCCGGTGGAATTCGGCAGGGCACTGACCGGAACCAACCCCAAACCGAAAGTATCCCTACAACCCTTTCCGCCCGTAGCCGGCCTGCCACACCATGACCCTAATTTCAAGGTGGCCAACAGCGAAACCGGTGGAAGATTTCTGACCGGTCCCAACGTAGTGTGGATTCCTCCCGTTGGTTACGACGATATCCACAAGCGTGTGGTGCTTCCCGCCGTTACCAATCCCATCCAAGCTTCGGAAGGGGTCGACATCACTCAGAATACGGTAATGCCTTATGACATCAGTGCCATTCAAGTGGTATCCGCCGGAAAATATATCGCCGATGTCTCGATATATGACAATCTGGGCAATTTCGTGAACACCTTTCGACAGGACTTCGGGTACCGCGGGGAAATGACGAACCAGGCTCGTAGAGTGCCCGGCGGATTGGTGAGCTACCTGGTATGGGATTTGAAAGATACCCGGGGACAAAAAGTGGGACAGGGCGCCTATGTATGGCGCGCCCTCTTCACCTTTTCCAACGGAACCCAAAGTATCTCCCTGGCCCGCACCGGCGTTCTCCGCCCCACCTTTACGCCTTGATGCCTCTGGCGATGCGCCTCTCACGGAGGGGGCGCGTCGCCGTTTTTACTCTCCGCGTTTGATTCCACCGTGACCCACTCTTCCCCGCTTCCCTCATTCGACCCCTTTCAGGTTTTCGGACAGGATATTCCGCGCCTTATTCGCTTGCGCGAGGATTTTCTCCGACGACCGGATGAGGAAACGGCCGCTGCCTATGCCGGGTTGCTTAACGCCTCGATTTCCCGTCGGCAGGAACGCCACGGCGACGTTTTCCGCTTCGACTACCCGGAAGAACTGCCCATCACTCCCCGCAAAGACGGGATACTGGAGGTATTACTCAAACACCAAACCGTTATCGTGCAGGGCGGGACGGGATCGGGAAAGAGCACGCAAATCCCCAAAATCCTTCTGGAGGGAGGGTATTCATCCGGAGGCCTCATCGGATGCACGCAGCCGCGCCGGATAGCGGCCCTTTCCATCGCCGATAGGCTGCGACAGGAAACTCAATTGCCCGATTATGTGGGATCCAAAATCCGGTTCCAGGAGGATTGTCCGCCGAAGACACGCATCAAGGTGATGACGGACGGCATTCTCCTGCAGGAATTCCGGCGCGATCCCCTGCTCTATGACTATGCCTGTCTGGTACTGGACGAAGCGCATGAACGCTCGCTCAATATCGATATTCTCCTGGGAATCTGCCGCAATATCCTTCCCCGACGGCCCGAGTTCCGTCTCGTCATCACTTCCGCCACGCTGGATGCGGAACGATTCTCAGAATTCTTTCTGGGCGCGCCCGTGATTGAAGTGGAAGGGCGCCAATTTCCCGTGCGCATCGATTATTGGGAAGGCTCCGGGAATGACATGCGTGATTCCCGACGGGAAGGCGGACCGGTAGGGAAGGACGACGAAGACGAAGACGTGGGTTCGGCACGTGAATTCAGTTACCTGGAAGCCGCCGCTTTGGCCATTCGCAGACTGCAAGCCGAAAGGCGCGACAATCTCCTGGCATTTCTTCCGGCCGAAAAAGACATCCACGAATTGCACCGCGAATTGGAAAAGGATTTGGGAAGGGAGTTTTCCATCCTGCCTCTGTATGGTCGGCTTACCGCCGGCGAACAGAAACGGGTTTACCAAACCGGCGGAAAACCGAAAATCATTCTCGCCACCAATATCGCCGAAACGTCGCTGACCATTCCCGGCATAGCCTATGTGGTGGATTCGGGGTTGGCGCGCATATCGCGCTATCATCCGCAAACGCGCATCCAAGGGCTGCCCATCGAGAAGATTTCCAAGGCCAGCGCCATGCAAAGGACGGGACGGGCGGGGCGCGTGAAGCCCGGGATTTGCGTGCGGCTTTATTCGCAAGACGACTTCGAAGCCAGAACGGAATATACGGAACCGGAAATCCTGCGCAGCAATCTGGCCAATGTGGTATTGCAGCTCAAAGCCTTGCGCCTGCCGGTGGAGGAATTCGCCTTTGTGGACGAACCTCCGCGCAACGCCTTTCGGGCCGCCTACCGGCAATTGCATGAACTGGGAGCCTTGAGCGCTGCGGGACCCGAAGGGAAGCTGACCCCTGACGGCCGGGAGTTGGCGCGTCTGCCTTTGGACGTTACCCTGGGGAAAATCCTGGTCACGGCCGCACGTTACCGGGTCTTGCAACCCGCCATGGTGCTGGCCGCCGGACTGGCCACCCAGGACCCGCGCTATTTTCCTTCCGAAGAGCCCGAGAGGCAAAAGGCGGTGGCCGCGCATCGCCGCTTCGACGATCCTACTTCCGATTTCATGAGCCTCATCAATCTTTGGAATTGGCTGCACGAGAACTGGCCCGACTCGCTGTCCCAGCGTAAGTTGCGCAATCTCTGCGTCGCCAACTTCCTGAATTACCGGCGCGTGCGCGAGTGGATGGATTTATTCGAGCAATTCGCCCGCATTTATAAAACACCTATCGCGGAAAGACGGATTGCGGGAAATGGCCTTGATGCCGATGCCGTGCACAAGTCCGTCGCCTCGGGATTCTTATCCTATCTGGCCCAGAGAAAGCCGGAGGAAGCCTTTTATCGTCTGCAGAATGCGCGCGAAGCCTACCCCCATCCCCGTTCCGCGCTGGCCAGGAAAAAACCGGAATGGATTGTGGCCAGCGAAGTGCGGCAGACTTCGCGGGTATTCATGATGCGCGCCGCCGCCATAGACCCCGCCTGGGTGGAGGAACTGGCGCCGGCATTTTGCAAGCGTTCCTATTACAATATCGCCTGGAACGGCGAGCGTGGTTTCGTCGAAGCCTTGGAAAAGGCGACTTTTAGGGGATTCGTCATCCGTCAGAACAAACGGGTGAACTACGAGGCCATTGATCCGGAGGCCTGCGAGGAAATGCTGTGGCGCGAAGGGGTTTTGGAGGGAAATATCCGCGGCCGTTTTTCGTTCCGGGATCATAATGACGCCGTTCTCAAACGACTGGAGAGACTGGAAAGAAAGTTGCGGCTGCGCAACCTGGTTCCCGACGAGCAGGCGCAGATTGCCTTTTACCGGAATCGGGCCCCCGGCGTCACCTCAGCCGTCGCTCTCGAGAAATTCCTGCAGGAACATGGCGAAACCGCTTTGCGATTTTCCGAACGGGATTGGACACCCGCGGATTCCGATCGACTTGATTTACTGTTTCCAGATACGATTATTACAGATGATAAACCGATGCGAGTCGGTTATCTGCTGGATTTCGGCAGCCCTTTGGACGGAATCAGTCTCGACATACCCATAGCCCGGTTGCCGGAGCTTTCCCCTTCATCGCTGTTCGAACTTTTTCCGGGTTGGCGCATGTGGGTGCTGGATCATGTATTGGATCATATGGGAAAAGAGATCCAGGAAAAATTGCGGGAGGAGAAAAACGCCATCCTGGAGGAGTGGCACGAGCGGCATCTCTCACAAAGCCATAGGCCACCTGCAACGGCTTTGGCGGAAGTTTTACGGAAACGTTTGCTGGATTGGCCCAACCGGCTATCCCTTCCCGAGTCATGGCCGTCCTATCTCAAATTCCATTTGCGACTGGAGGCTCCCCACACCGGACGGCGCTTTCTGATCGCTATTCATCCCGGGTCAGGTGCTTCTCATTTTTTCCGGCAGTCGTTCAAGGCCCTGTATGGCGAGATGGAAGGAAAAGCTTCCGCGGACGCCGTCACTCCCTGGGCCGACGCTCTAGCGGAAGCGCCTCCCACCCTGGCATGGGAATCCGAAGGCCCCGACCTGATTTTGGCGCCGGCCCCCTTTCCCCTCGCCTTGCATGGAAACCCGGATAAGGGAAACCATGCGGTCGCTTTTTTTTCCGATGCGGCCGAAGCTGCGTTTCACCAGGGTTGGGCGCAGGTCTCGCTGTCAAAGCGGAAGTCGGCGGAAGCCTTTTTTCACCATAAAGAATGGTTTTTGGCGCGCCTGAAAGCGCTGTTCCGCCAAATCGAATATGTCCCGGGAACCTCCCCCGAGGAAAGATCGGCCATGCTGGAAATCCTGGCCAGGGAAATTTTGCCGGGATTGCTGCCTTATCACGACGGTATCCTTTCGGCTACCCCGGAAAATCTGGAGGCGGAATTGAAAAACGACCTCCCCGCCCTGACGGCCTCCATGCTTGCGGGCACCAAGGCGAAATCCCTAGCGGATTTGGGCAAACTATCCGGCGGCCGGAATATTCCCGGGGGTAAGGAATGGATTTGGAGCGAACTTTGCACGGGAGCCGCCCTGCTTTCGTGGCGGGCTTTCGCGGATGTCTACCGCGTCTTGGCGCATCCGGAAGGCATCCCTTTTTCGGCGCAGGCCCTGGCGGAAACCTTCGCGGGATTGCCCGCCTGGCCGCAATTGCGGCGGAGTCCTTATTGGCGCGCCCTTACGGCCTCGGTATTTCTTTCCGAAGCGGCGGAAAAGGGCGTGTTGGAAACGACGTGGAAAATCTCGGAGGCGCCGCCGCCTTTGCAGGAGGCGCTCAAGCTTCGCACCGTCAATACCTGCGCCGAATTGCGGACGGATTGGGAATCGGCCCTGGCGCTGGAGGACGCAGCCATGCGTTGGCCCCGCTCTTTTCGCGGACGCTTCGCCGCCCGCCTGGGTAGCGTGGAAGCCAAACCCGCCGGCCTGCCGGCCCCGCAACAACGGGCGTTGGAGAGACTGGAGAAAGGCGACGTCGATTTTTCCGTCAAGGTTTTCGCCGCCCTGGAATTGGACGATTGGCTGACGACGCTGGAATGCCGGACATCGGTAGCCGGACGGAACGAACCCAAAAAAGAAGCCCAGGAGGCGGGCTTCAAGGAGAAACTGATGCAGGATTTGAACAAGCGGTTCCGCAGGTTATAAGGGCGGAAGAGGTTCCGGGTTTTCGGGGTTTGGTTTCAGGGCTTCGAGTTCCGCCAAGCGAACTTCAGCCGCAGCGCATCGTTTATCCTCGCCTTCGGCACAACCGGCGAAAGAGAGAAACCGATTGTACGCCTCCACCGCCTGATCCAGATATTCGGGTTTTTTATCGACAAAGACATAATGCCTATCCAACGATTCCGCATAAGTGTAATAGGCATTCCGGGTGAATACATGCGGGTTGAATCGGATCGAGTTGCGCAATACGGTGGGTATGGTCGAGGCGAAAGATGAATCGAACCTTTCCTTGGCTTCGATATACAGAGCCAACTTGAAGTAAAGCTGTCCGAGATAGGCGTCCACCGCGGGATCGTTATATTGGATTTTCAACCTTTCGAGAATGGAACGGGCTCGCGTCAATTGGTTGGTCTGGTTCCCGTATATCGCGGCCATGCGGATTTGACTCTCGAGGTAGATATCCCGTTCGCCGCCTTGTTCGGGCGGCTGAAACAGCGCATAAAGTTCCAGCGCCTCCGCATGGTTGCCCGCCATTTCCAACTCCACCGCTTTGTTCAGCATGGGCCGAAGCTGGCTGTCCAGATAGGCCGGAGAAACAATTCCCTTTTCCAGGGTCCGGCTCATATGCCGATAGGAAATTCCCGAAACGGCAAGCGCCGCCAGCGAAATTCCCAAAGCCAGCGTGGGATAGGCCCGGCGCCATGAGAAAGGGATTTTCACCTTGTTCCCCGCCGCCCAGGATTCCTGGGCATGCAACGCTATTTGCAGCGACTCCCCGATTTCCTTGGCCGACGAAGGCCGGTGATCCGGATTTTTGGACAACAGCCTTTCGATAAGCTCCTCGGCATGCGGAGAAATCGATGGCCTGAGCTTGCGGATTTTTTCGAATTTGCATTCGTCGATTTTATATACCAGCGCCGGATAATTGTCCGCCTCGAAAGGAAGGCGTCCCGTGAACATCTCGTAAAGCAGGACGCCCAGCGAAAAAAAGTCGCTGCGCGCATCGATGTCTTTCCCGGACAGCTGCTCCGGAGACATATAATAGGGCGTGCCCACGATGCTGCCTTCCGTGGTCAGGGATCGCACGCTTAAAGGTTTCGCCGCACCGAAATCCATGAGTTTGGCCGCTTTCCCCGGCGTGATCATGATGTTTTCGGGCTTGATGTCGCGATGCAATATGCCCTTGATGACGGTTTCGTCGGGAGCGACCATTTTGGCGTTATGGGCATAGTCGAGGGCTTCCACGATTTGCGAAGCGATGCGCAGGATTTCCGATTCGCGGAGACGGAAACGCGAAGTCATGTGGTGACGAAGGTTTTGGCCCTCCACAAATTCCATTTCTATGAAGAATTGGCGGTCCACCTCTCCGGTATCGTAAACCTTAAGAATGTTGGGATGGTCGAGGCGGGCCGTGAGTTGAGCCTCCTGTTTGAAGCGCTGGAAATAATCCTGCTCATCCACCAGGGATTGTTTCAGGATCTTGACGACCCGTACCAACCCGAAATTGAGGTTGAGGGCTTTATAGATATAGGCGCTGCCGCCTTCATTCATCTTCGTCTGAACCTTGCAATTGCCTACGGTCCGGCCGATGAAGCGATCATTGGCGTCTTCGGGAATGAGATCCATCGGGTCGCCTGCCTCAGGTTGAGCCGGGGAAGGTTCGCTTTCGGAACCAGGGTGGCTGTCCTTGTTCTTCACGCGGACGACCTGGATTTTTTTGGTTTTTTTCTCCCGGACTTCATTCATGTCCTAAAAATTAAATAGATGTGCCGGCAATGCCCTATGGAAACGCGCTATCTCGGGAGCAAAAGTCGGAACCCGGAAAGACTGGGAAATCAATTTATAGCTATTTGGGATGTTATGGAGGTTGAAAGCTTGCCTCCGGGATATCGAAAGGCAATCTTACCCATGACTTCAGAGAGGAATGGGAAATGGAACTTTCACGCAGGGAGTTTTTATCCCGGGGAGCCGCCCTGGTTGCCGGCGGAGCCTTTCCGAAAACAAAGGGGCGCGAACCGGACGGAGAATCCTGGCAAGAAGTCAGGAAGCAATTCAACCTGTCTCCGGAATTTATCCATATGAGCGCCATGCTCATTTCCTCCCATCCCGCCCTGGTTCGCGAAGCCATAGCGCGTTATCGCCATGAACTCGACTTCAATCCCATTTCCTATCTGGAAAGTGAAAATCGGCAGCGGCAGCGATTGGCGAGGGAAGCTGCGGCCCGATACCTGGAAGCGGAAGCCACGGACATCGCCCTCACCGAAAGCACCACCATGGGGCTGGGGTTGATTTATTCGGGCCTGGAAAGCTCGGCCGGGGATGAAATCCTGACCACAGAGCACGACTATTACGTAACTCACGAATCTTTGCGATTGGCGGCCCGGCGCACCGGGGCCTCCATTATCCGCGCAAGGCTTTACGACGCCCCGGCATCGGCTTCCCGGGATGAAATCGTAGCGCGGTTTCGCAAGGCTTTGAATTCCTCGACGCGCGCGGTAGCCCTTACGTGGGTCCATTCGGGCACCGGCCTCAAGCTGCCTTTGAAGGCCATGGCCGAAGCGGTACAAGAGGAGAACGGGCGAAGGGAGGAACGGGAGCGAATCCTTCTCTGCGTGGACGGGGTACATGGTTTCGGCGTGGAAAACGCCACCGTATCGGAATTGGGTTGCGATTTTTTCATTGCCGGGTGCCATAAATGGCTGTTCGGGCCGCGAGGGACCGGCATTATCTGGGGCCGCCGGGAAGCCTGGGAAAGGGTCAATCCGATAGTCCCCAGTTTCATCGATTCGGAAAGCTGGTCCGCGTGGATCAGACGGGGGAAGCCCGCGGGCCGCAATTCCGGAGCGCGCATGTCGCCGGGCGGCTTCAAGGCCTTCGAGCACCAATGGGCCCTGACCGAGGCCTTTGACTTTCATCGTCGAATCGGTAAAACCCGCATCACCGCGCGTACCCACGAACTCGGCAGACATCTCAAGGAAGGCTTGCGGTCGATTCGCGGAGTGCATCTCGTCACCCCGATGAAGGAGTCGCTTTCGGCGGGAATAGTCTGCTTCGCCGTGGAAGGACGTTCACCCCGATTCGTGGTTGACAGACTGGAACGACGCAAAGTGGTAGCCACCGTCACCCCTTACGGAAACCAATACGCCCGGCTCACTCCCAGCATCCGCAATACCCATGACGAAATCGACAAAGTGCTGGCGGCGGTGCGCGCGGTGGTTTAAAAGTTGGTCTAAAAGGCCTGGGAGAGGTCGAGCATCCAGGCGAATACTTCTTCGCCCGTGCCCCTTTCGCCCCAGGCGAAATCAAGCCGAAGGTTGAAGATGTCGAAAAGCGGGTAACGGAATCCGAATCCATAGGCGACGCCCTCCCCCACCTCCTGCTCCCCGAAAGGAAGCCTTCGGTCCCATACTTTGCCGTAGTCGGTGAAAACCGCAAGCTCGGTGGGTCTTACCAACCGGAGCCAACCGGGTGATGGCACCCACGCATAGGCCCAAGGCGATAAGTGAATCTCCGCGGAAGCCAGATAATAGGCGGGCTCCACATTATCCTGACGACAGAAGAATCGGATTGACCCCTGCGTCGCTATGCCATCGCGAATAGGACAGAGTTCCTGGGAACCGAAACTGCGCACGCTGCGGGGACCGCCGAGAAAAAATCGGCTGGAATTGATGCCCCCTTCCGAGAAGAATAGGCCGCCGTTCAAGCGTCCCGCTATCCTGAGGGGAGTCGCTATCGGATAATAATAGGCCGATTCCCCTTCGAGCCAGTTATGGCGGAATTCCATCCATTGGAATTCCTCTTCGCGGATGAGCGGGCCGCCGTTTCCCCAGGTCAGGGTAAATCGCGCGCCCTTCATGGGATTCACGAGCCTGTCCACAAAACTGAAAAGGCCCGTATTGGTGAAATTGAGATTGAACCCGCGGCTTCGCCTTTCGGGAGCCAAAGACAGGCTGCGGGCGAAGAATTCGGCGCCCGAGGTATACCGGAACCAGGAATAGAAGGCGCGGGAAAGGCGCGAGAAATTATGTCCTTCGAAATCCCCCCGGAAAGGGCCGGTTTGCAAGTCTTCGTGCAGGTCGCTTTGCTGGTACCAGATGATATCGGTTTCATTGTCGAAACCAAGGAGATAGCCCAGCGTCAAGGCGGAGGAATAGTCGAATTGCAATCGCTGTCTTTGCTGCGCCGCCATCAGCGAAACTGTCGCGGCATCCATGCGCCGATTGAAATTGGCATGTTCCAGCATGATTCGGGAACCGAATCCGTATTCCGTTTCATAAAAAAGAGAGGAGCGGATCAATCCCGGCGTTCTTTCCACGGCCGTAACTACCAGCCTGCTGCGGTTTCCGTCCGCTGTTTGGCTGTCGGTCACCGAAACGAAAGTGAAAACCCGGGTCGCTTGAAGCTTGGCTACGATATCGTCGTTTTTCGACACCGTGATGGTATCTCCGCGGGCGTACCCTACGATGCCGCGGAGATATTCTTCGTTGGTCAGGCCGGCAAGGGTGTCAAGCGGCGGCAGTCGCATATTCTTTACGACCAGGGTATCGAATACCGCGGCATGGCCCGGGTTGATGAGATAGCGGATACGAACGGATTTGAGGTCTTCGTCTATTTCCGTTTCGGCGGTAACATCCGCATTCAGAAAACCGGCGTCACCATACGCCCGTCGCAAGGTCCGCTCATCCTGGAACAAAAGCTCGCGAATGAACGGTTCGCCCCGGCGCAAAGCCAGGGGGTCGGGAAGGAGGCGGGGAGCGGTCGAATCCGTAAGGGCCAATTCCACGGAAGCGACCCGATAGCGGGATCCTTCGTCGATGCGGATGGCGGCGGACCATACCTCCTGGCTTTTCCTCCACGTAAGTTCAATCCGCGGGTCCGCATCCAGGAATCCTATTTCCTCATACCTGGCCTCAATATTGTATTCAGCGTCATCTTCCCATCTGGCAATCGTCGTCCGGTCAGCCTCCCCCGCAATTTCGGGATCGGGCTCGGAAGGAAGCATGGAGCGGATTTCGCGTTCGCTGAAAAAATCATTTCCGCTTATTTGCAAACGCAATGCGCCCGAGGCGGTGGAAATCGCGAGGCACAGGAGCAAACCGCTAATCCATCCAGGGAAGTTTCCAGAATTCATATCTATGATTCACTTCCACCTGTCTGGTAAAGGTGTTATCCACGGCCAGGTTTCTATTGTCGGGATCGGTTTGTATAACCGCTTCGACGCCGATATTGTCTTCCAACCGCCTTCTCCAGGCGGGACTATCGATTATCGCGGGTATGGGTGGCCTCCAAGCCAAGGCCAGACGGTAATGCCAGGGATCGTATTGCTCCGCCATTTGGGGATAGTACTCGGCCTCTCCCGTGACGCGGAGACGAAGAAACTCCCGGCTCACCAATTCGAGCGAAACCGGAGTCACTACGGAATCGGACCAGAACGCCCACAATCCTTCCAGATTCACCTCGCTTATCCAATCCCAGGTGAAGCGCTCGAATACGTCGGTCAGCCTGTCGCTGAGGGTGGGCTCAAGCAGACCCAGGGCCTGCTCGGCCAAGGCGCCACCCTCACCTCCGCCGGCGAACCGGGGGGAATAACAGCCCCGCCTCACCGAAAAAATCAGGGCTTGCACGGCTTCCGCTCCCATGGCGCCGCCGCATGTCGTTTCATAAGTGAAATCCACGTCGCGTAATTCCCCTCTCAATACCACCGATACGTTGCAGGAGTCGACGGTCTGAGGTTCGCAATCCGAAGCGAGGCGTTTGCTCGCCGTCAAGTCGACTTCCCCCTCTTCCAAGGGCACGTTGGGCCAGTTCAAATCGAGATTATCCAAGTCGTAGGATTGCACGCCGAAGCCCAACTCCCCTTGAAAGGAAACGACCCGTCCACGAACAAGCACGAAAGGCAACGTGCCGGAAACGTTGAGATCGGCCGTAAACGGAAAACGCACGAGATCCGTTTCCACCCGGTTGTCCAGTCCGCGCGCCTGCAGGTTGACTTCCACTGCGAGCGGTTGCTCGCGAGCCGGAGCGGAAGTTTGGTCGCTTCGGTTGAAGGCGGATCGGATATCGCCGATGCTGCGCAGCCGATAGCGGATCAGGGAACTGTCCATTAGTGCGTTCAGGTTCAAAGTGCGCGCGGTAATGGGGATGGAGGCGTCCGTTTCCTCGGTTGCTTGCGGCTGTGAGTATCGCAAATCGATGGACTGTAGATTTCCGGTGACATACAGGGGAGCTTCCGAATAGGTGACTCCGGCTTCTCCGATAATGCCGCCGACGACAAGACCCGCTTCATCCCAATCGGCCTGCAAGTCGATATCCCCGAGCGTCAACTCATTGGTACCCCACACCACCCGGAACCTCTCACCGCTCGCCGTGGCGCGCAAAATCGGCGGTCCCGATAATCCATATTCGGCCGTTACCTTCAACCGGCGCCCTTCGTCGTCGGTAAACAAAAGCTCCGGCACGTCCAGGCGGCCTTCGGAGATTCGCAGCGAACCCGTAAATCTCTGCGCCTCGGCTTCGGGTACGCCATAGGTCCCCGACAGGATTTCCGTGTTCATGTACAGTTTTTCCGGAAGATTTTCGAAGGGCAGGGAAATCTCCGCCCGGATATCCAAATCCCGTATATGGCCCGCCGC
>CAYNXV010000108.1:0-11254 GCA_964401245.1 uncultured Bifidobacteriales bacterium
CGCCGTCGCGTCGGAAAAACCCGCCTTCTGCTTGAATGGTGCAAAACGCAGAACGGAACCTACCTCGTTGCCGATCAAAGCACCCCTGCCATACAAAGACGTTACCTGGCAAAAGCCTTGGAGCACCGATTTCCCGGATTTTCAGAAGTCGATTATCCGGATTGGGATTCCCTGCTGAACAGAATCACCCAGGAAGCGAAACGGATCAAGTGGCGTGGCCCCCTGGTGCTGGATGAATTACCCTATCTTGTGGAGGAATCCCCCGAATTGCCCAGCATACTCCAGCGATGGATTGACCATGAAATGACCTCCACGGGATTGACCGTCGCTTTGGCCGGATCCAACCAGCGGATGATGCATGGACTGGTTTTGAGTTCCGAAGCGCCATTATACGGAAGGGCCAAGGAACTGATGCATTTGCGACCACTCGCTGCGGGACATTTGCTGCATGCCTTTCCCAAGTTGACGCCGATGGATGCCGTCCGGATTTACGCCGTGTGGGGCGGCATTCCCCGATATTGGGAATTGGCCGAGGACTACCCGAAAGCACTTGAACTTGCGGTTGACGCGCTGGTGTTGGATCCGATGGGACCTCTTCATTTGGAGCCGGATCGATTGCTTCTCGAGGAAAAGCCATCGGCTATCGGCCTACGTCCCGTGTTGGATGCCATAGGAGCCGGTGCGCATCGTCTTACGGAGATCGCTGGTAGATTAGGGCAGCCGGCTACGGCGCTTACGGGAATGCTGGCCCGTTTGATTGATTTGGGCCTGGTGCGCCGGGAAATTCCATACGGGGAATCCGAAAAGTCCGGAAAAAAATCCCTGTACCGGCTATCCGATCCTTTTTTCCGATTCTGGTTCAGCGTGGTGGCTCCCAATAGGGCCTTCCTGGCTCAGGCGCAGCCGGAAGCGCGACGGCACCTGTGGGCCAAACAGAGAGGAAACCTGGAGGGAGAGGCGTGGGAAGAACTATGCCGAAGCTCCATCGCCGCCATGCCGAAACATTCCACCGGCTTTGCTGCCGTTGGTCCCTGGGAACCTGCACATAGGTATTGGGGCAAAAAGGGTCCTGAATGGGATGTGGTTGCACGCTCATTAGACGGCAAGAATCTTCTCCTGGGCGAAGCGAAATGGCATGCGACCGCCGCTTCCCAAAAATGGATTCGTGAGGCGGCCCAGAGTCTTATGGCAAAGGGACTTCCGCCCATAGCCGACGTGCATAAAATGAAAATCCATTACGCGATTTTCGTACCCAATGCGGGAGCGCAAACTTCCGATGGTGCCGGCGTGGAGGTGGTGGACTGTGGAAGGGTGCTTGGGGTGCTTACGGGTTAACAATTCCTTATATTTCCCCATTTACCTCGTTACTTTCTATTAGCTGGAAAAACAATCGGGATAAAACGAATATCATCCAAATCCACAAAGGGTTCAAAAAACGAAGCAGCAAGGCCTAGCGGGAGCGGAAAAATGCCCAGGACATGCTGAAAAAGCTACCCGAATCAGTCTGCTAAGTTGTATATTATGTACATAGTTTGGTACACAAAAATTGAGGGGGGAACGCAATGAAATTCGCATCAGTGCGAGAGTTTCGTGACCACATCGCCATGCACATCAACGAGCAGACGCCTATCCTGGTAACACGGCACGGCGAGCCTATGGGAGTCTATCTACCGCTATCGGACAAGGAGAATATCCCAATGGAAATCAAGCGAGAAGCCTTCAAGATGGGTATGGAGCGTCGGGCCAAACTATTTGGTGACATAGACGAAAAGGAAATGTTGGCCGACTTCGAGAAATGGAGAAAATCGCGGCGTGCTGCGCGTAGTCGTCGCGGACGCTAACGTCCTCCTCTCGGCGGCTGTGGGTAAAGCCGCCGGAAAAGCCTTCGTCGCACCCATTGAAATCTATACGACGACTCATACCCTTAATGAGGTCCTTCGGTACGTGCCACACTTTGCGGCACGTTATGGACACACGGTTGAAGAAGTGCGGCGGGAACTAACGGAGTTACCCATGCAAGTCAAGGACCGGCGCTTTTATCAAGACCAAATGTCGCATGCAAAGAAGTTGATGGAAAAAGTCGATCCAGATGACGTGGATCTCCTGGCCTTGGCGCTTCAACTTGAAGCACCGATTTGGTCCAATGACGATCACTTCAAGGACCTGCCTCTTAAACGCTACACAACGGCGCAGCTTCTTAAAGCCTTGGGCCTGTAACTTTTCTCTCTTTCCGGAAATGGCAGGAGGGTGGAGCTGGTAGCAGAGTTGATTCTCGGTTTATTTTTAATGCATTATACATAAATTATCTATGCATAATAAGATGAACTCAAACTCCAGTCAAAGATCAACTCGGCTACCCGATTCCGTACCGGATGGTCAATTGGTGAATCGCCAATGGCTAAGCCACCGAGGGTATAAGAGCCCCGAAGTGGATTATTATCTACGCACAGGAGGTTTGCAGGCACCAATACGTGGCTTCTACCGTCGCCCAGGGCCGGAACTCAGATGGCAGAGCGTTCTCTATTCGCTGCAGGAAATGCGATTCCAACTGCATGTGGGAGGCGTCACCGCCTTAGCCGAACAGGGATTCACCCATTTCGTTTCCCTGAATCAGGATAGAGTCATCCATTTGTACGGACCTGAAAAATTACCGGTTTGGCTCGAGGACTGGCATACGATTCAATCCTTACCGAAAACTCCATTTCGTTTTGCCATCCATCAGCAGACCTGGCTTAAAAATATGCCGGAGGATTGCTTTATACAACGCAGCTTTGGGCAGTGGGACTGGCAATTGAATTATGCCACGGCGGAATTGGCGGTACTGGAAATTCTGATGGAGCTACAGACCGAAACGGACTTTTTACAGATGGACCGGTGGTTCCAATCCCTCGCAACGCTGAGCCCGACAAGGCTGCTGACATTACTGAAGCGCTGCCCCAGCGTCAAGGCGAAACGACTATTCGGATGGTTTGCCGAACGCCATCAACATGCTTGGTTTAACAAGCTGGACTGGCGGAAGGTTGATTTGGGCAGCGGCAAGCGTTCCTTGATAAAAGGTGGCCGCTTCAATAACCGCTGGCAATTAACCGTACCCCGCGGATTGGAAGGTGAGGTCGAGTGATCAGCGAAAACAACAAATCAGATGAAGCGATCCGCGGGAACCTTAAACAGTTTGGCCAGGTCTTTGGCGGCCGCCTTGCTGACGGCACGATGGTTGTTCTCCCAATCAGAAATACGGGAGGGCTTTACGCCGCCCAATTTTAGGCCCAGTTCGACTTGGGTCAGGTTATGAGCTTCGCGCAGATGCTTAATCCAGAGGCCCGGCGTCAGGGTTTCTTGAACCTTCTTATGGAAGGAGGTCTCCAAGTAATCTACGGCTATATCTTCCCGTTCAACCAGATAGCGGGAATACCGTCGCCTCAAATCCTGGAGGACCCGTCGAGGTGTTCCCGGCTGAAGGGTCAGCTTAATAGGGCGCGTCTTTGTGGCTACCGACATAGTAAACCTCTACGGTAATGATATCCTTTTGATACTCCCAACAGGCGACAAAACTATGACTTCGCGTCAGGTGGCAGTGGTACTTCTTCGTTGAACCCTTCAGCTTCCCATAGTTTGTCCAGGAATGAGGACCTGTCGGGCCCGCTGTCCGAAGTACATCCATCAGGATCTCGAACTTCTGCTGGATATCCAAGGGCAACTTCGAAAGCTGCTTCAGAGCGGACTTTCGAACGGTTACCCGGTACTCCATCATGTTTAATATACCCCATTACGGGGTATATGTCAAGGAAGCCCCTCACCCCCCTGACACTCTCCGACATTCCCTGACCTTTTCCCCTATACCCCAGGCACTTTCCAACAATACTTGCCAAATGTAAGTGGCGCATCCCCCCACCGCGCCCCATCCGGGCTCAACCGGCGTTTGGATTGAAATTTGCTTTAGCAAATATCAACACTTTTAGTCCTCATCTTCACCACTGTCCCCAAAAGGAGTTGGGTTGGAAACTACTATCGGTCAAATGTGGCTGCTGGTTTGCACGGCCTTGGTTTTCTTTATGCAGGCGGGATTCTGCTGCCTGGAAGCGGGATCCGTGCGATCCAAAAACAGCGTCAACGTGGCGCTTAAAAACGTCACCGATTTTCTGGTCGCGTCCTTTTGCTTCTATGCCATCGGCTACTCGCTGATGTTCGGAGTCTCCTCCCTGGGTGGGTTTATCGGTAAAGCGAACCCCTTTCTGTCGGAAATGGGTAACGCCGAAACCTTCACCTTTTTGTACCAACTCGTTTTTTGCGGAACCACCGCCACCATCGTCTCCGGCGCCATGGCCGAGAGACTGCGCTTTCTCCCCTATATCCTGGCTTCGGCCGGACTCGCCATAGTCATCTATCCCGTTTATGGTCACTGGGTATGGAGCTCGGACGGTTGGCTTACCGGCATGGGTTTTCACGACTTCGCAGGATCGTCTGTTGTCCATATGGTGGGAGGCGTTGTGGCCCTTTCGGGCATTCGCAAGCTGGGCCCCCGCAAGGGACGTTTCACCCCCGATGGCCCACGCGACATCCACGGTTCGGATTTGCCGATGGTGGCGCTGGGAACCTTCATCCTGTTCTTCGGCTGGATTGGCTTCAACGGTGGTTCGGCCCCTTTCGGAGAAGCCACCGGCTTGATTGTGCTGAATACGGTTGTGGGTGGCATTTTCGGCGGCATGAGCTGCCTTCTCGTGGGTTGGGCCTTGCGAGGCATCAACGGAGCGGCAACCATCATGAACGGCACGCTGGCAGGCCTCGTGGCCATCACGGCGGGTGCGGACGTGGTCACCCCCCACTCCGCAGCGGTAATCGGTTGCGGGGGCGGTTTGGCCTTCTACCTGGTGGATGCGCTGCTCCTGCGCCTTAAACTCGACGATGCGGTGGGAGCGGTGCCCGTGCATGCCGCCGCCGGCGCTGCGGGAATATTGATGACGGCTTTGGTAGCGCGACCGGATTACCTGATACAGACTTCGGTCGACCTGGGCCGGGATTTTTCCCGGCTGGACTTTTTCATGGCCCAAGGGTTGGGAGTGGTCGTGTGTTTTTTCTGGTCCTTTATTCTGGGATCTTTGCTGTGGATGGTGATAGGGAAAATTTCCCAGTTGAGAGTCACCGAAACCGAGGAATTGATAGGGCTCAATTATTCCGAGCATCTGGTCAAAAGCCCCGTGGATGAAATCATCTCCTATGTCTCCTCGCGCAAAGCCCGCCTGGCGGGATCAACGCTGCACTCCGAAGGTGAGAGCAGGATTGTGAAACCGGTGGATTTGGAGGGAGGAGAATTCGCCCGCATTCTCGAGGTGATGGAAACCTGGAGCGTATCGTTGGAAAAGGAACGCGAAGAAGTGGAACAGGTGCGAACCTGGCTCAATCAGGATAGCGACCGCCTCTATGAAATCATCCAAACCTGCCAGCGGGAAAACACCGGACAGGCGAAGCTGTTGGAAGCGCTGGTAGCCAAATTGGAAAGGGTGCAGCATGCCTTGGCTTTCGGCGTGTCGGCGGCGAATTTTTCCGCCCAGGTGGCGCTGGCGGGAGACGTATTGGAATCGGCGCGCGAGAAGTTGGCGGAGATGCAGGCCGGCCACGGTCAAATGAGCTATTACTGGGAACAACTCCGCCACCTGAGCTCCACCCTATTCCGGAACACGCGCACTCTCACCAAGTCGGCGCCCGTATGATGCTCCTTACCGGCCGTACGCTCGGACGTTGCCATCTGGAATCGATGCTGGGTGAAGGCTCCACCGCCCAGGTCTACAAGGCAACGCATCAAACCCTGGGCATACCCGTAGCGGTGAAAGTGCTCAAAACCCATATGAACATGATGGGAGAGCGTCCCGAGTTTCGCGAGAGATTCCGACGCGAAGCCCAGATGGCCGCCCGTCTTAACCACGAAGGCATGGTCCGGGTTCTCGATTTCGGAGAAGAAGGCGGAATGCTCTACCTGGTCATGGAGTATTTGCAAGGCCGGTCGCTGCTGGATTACCTGCGGCAAAAAGGCGTGCTCACGGAGGAATTCTCTTTGAAGCTCGTCGCCTATTTGGCTTCGGTGATGCAGATAGCCCATAGCCAGTCCATAATTCACCGCGATCTCAAACCATCGAATATTCTCATTACCCAAAGCGGGAAACTGAAAATTTCGGACCTGGGATTGGCCAAAGAATTGGGCCAAATCGAATTGACCGCCGCCGACGCGGCCATGGGAACTCCCGCCTATATGGCCCCCGAATGCTTTACCCCGGGAAAACCCGTGGATCACAGAGCCGATATCTATTCATTGGGAGTAATGCTTTACGAAATGCTTTATGGAAGGCCGCCCTTTGTAGGCACCCTGAACCAGGTACTCTATGCCCATTTGCATGCGGAACCCTCCTGGTACGGCGAAAAGGTTACGGTCTCTGAACCCACCTTGAACATAATCCGCGCCCTCCTGGCCAAAGACAGGGAAAAGCGTCCGGCATCGTGCCGAGAGGTAACGGATTTATGCCAAATGCGCCTGCGGGAATTTCATGGGGCGGAACCATCACGCCCTTCCGGGAATGGCACGTATGCGGCCTCGACATTGACGGAATCCAGCCATTTCCATAAAATCAGCGCCTTCCTGGAAAAAAACCTGGGCTCCCGCACCAGCGAATATCAGGGCAAAACGGTGCTACATACCACAGGGCGCGAAAGGCTAATAGTATGGGCTTTGACAGGGCTGTTTTTCCTGAGCGGATTGGCTGCGTTTATGTTTCTGCGGTAATTTCCTTCGACTGAATTTCGATTTTCACTTTGAATCCGTTTTCTGCTACTTCAAGTTGGAATTTGGATTGAGGGTGAGTTGGAGCGGATTGTGCAGCGGCTGGTTGTTCCTAGATTACCTGTGGCTCCGGTGTGGCGGAGTCCTTACTGGATCATCCGGGAATAAAAAATACGGATTATAATGGCAATGGATTTGAATATTCATCAATCATTTTCAAACCAATTCGTAACCAAACGAATACTAAATCCCATGGCAGCCGAGGCTCCAGTTGGCTCCCCTAGATATGGACCCTCGAGATGATTTTCAACCGAAAAAGCAACAGAGACTGGAAAATTTATAGAAAAATAAAAAGGTCGTTTTCCAACGGAAATAAGGGGAGCAAGAGAGCCTATTATGACCCCGTTGATCGAGTTAATGGAAACAGAAACCTTCCCCCCCAAACCAATTATTTGACCAAATGCAAAGCCGCCCTGTAATAGAATAAAATCAACAGCCGGGTCCCACCCAATTTCAACAAAGCTGAATAAATCATCTTCTACTCCAGCAAGCCCCAAATAAATTTGATATTGGCCATGCCCTTGCTCCCAAGGATAAACCTGCGAGTTGGCCATTAATGGATTGGCCTCAATTGCCAACCCAGCTCCTGCAAAGCATGGATCAAACAAAATGCTGGCAAGCAGACAGCTTATAATAAATTTTCGGGCAATTATTCGCTTCACATGAAACGCAGGAACGCCCTTGAATTTACTTTTCATGAGCCGACTTAATCACCTATGCAACCTTGGTTTATTTCTCCGAAAAACCGATTTCACAATCGCAGCGAAGAAGAAACCGCCCTCTCGTTGATTTTTCCAGACAAATCGAGGGAAATTTTTCCTCGAATTTTTGGGCGAGTCGATAAAAGCGAACTTCAAAATTTGAATTCTTCTGACCCAAGGTGATATCCAGGTTGCGTTTGAAATCCCTATACTCGAATTCCGTCTTTCCACTGTCAAGATATTCCACTAATAGCTGCCGTAGGATTTTGGCGGGAATCCCTTTAACCAGGAACTCTCCGTTGAGGGTTACCGTTTCATTTGAAGAGAAGTAAACGAAATCGGCTTTAGCTTCAAACGATTTCAATAACCGATTATGCTTGAGCAATAGTTCTTTTTCTTCAACCCCATCCTCCACAATTCCGTCTTTAACAAGGTGACGAATTAATTCAGGCAAGGAAAATGAAATATTCGAAGGATGAGTCAGGACACACGAGAATAGTGGAGATTGATAGAGACAACCTTTATGCAAAACCACTCGATTCCGAATTGGACAGGTATAATCCCGTTCGATAAACCAGCCAAATTCCTCTGGTACATTAAATTCTTCCAGATTCAATTTTTGCTCTGAAAAATATTCCTTTGAGCTTTTCAAAATTCCAATGCGTTCTCCATTCAAATATAGCGAACCGTCTTTTTTTTGAATTTTATCGTCCGGTCGCCAAATAATAGATATTGGATCCCGCGTATCAGCAAGCATTGAAACTCCGGAAAACTGCGGCAAACCGAACATTGCTCCGCCCCTTAGCAGTTGCTCCAACCCGATAAAATCATAGTTCCAATCAAGATATTCCGAAAAACCAGGATCGTTTATGTAGATCATATAGCTACGGCTCTCGGAACCACAAAATTCCTTGCGAACTCGCCTATAAATTACTCCTGGCATATATTCTGAAATTATTACGGGTAAGAATTTAACCGCCAAATCAACGGGGTCCGTTTTTTGAAAAAGAGAACTGATTAACGGAAAAATCCAATTAAGGATAATACGGCCGGGCAGATAGGTGGAACCATTATTCCTATTCAAACATTTCCGAAAAAAAGGGAGAGGTTCCAGTCCCTTTTCAATCAAAAATCTTTCCAATTCATTATCTGATGAATAATCCCACCATAGAGGCAATTTCGATTTTGGAGACCACAGCATCCGGAAAAGGGTTGGCAATTCAATTCCTCTGCCATCAATTTACAGAGGAATACGACGATAAAAGTCCAGAATGTCCTGAGCCGAAAGGTTCTCAAGCATCACCAAGTACAATGCTCTTTGAGCATCATGTCGGATGAGAACATCTCTATAATTACCCAATTGTCCCATTAAAAATCATGCCTCCCCGACCCTCTCCCTGAAGCTAAAGCCCGTTCCAACCCCATTTAACGTTCCACAATTTATATTTTTCAATTGAGCCATTAAATGGACGAATTTACCCGTATTTTGGGTGGGGAATCGGGAAGTTCTTTCAATATTGGCATCCCAAGTCAAAGGCACTTGGTTCTCCTTTCCGGCATAGAAAAGGTGGCGGATTCATCCAAGTGTCGATTCACAAACTTTATTTTCAGGACGCCAGGATAGAACAACACCATTACTATTGTGTAAAATCAATGACTAATTATTCCGAAAGCTACCTAAATAGCGTGCCATTCCTCGTGTAATAAATGGGTAGGTAATCGAAAAGAGTACAATGGAAGAATTGAATTTAAACTCAGATTATTATTCCTACGATAAACTACCGGAATTTTGTTGGCCGGATACATTGCTGGATAGACATGACTTCTGGCGCGCATTCTATACCATTCAATTAGAAGAATTCGATGCCGAAATAATTTTCGATTTTTGGAAATTTCTTTCATTCACTGTAGACGGAGTATTGATATCGGGGAAAGACCTTGTCGAATATATGTGGGAGCCCAACCGGAAAATACCGCAGAATTGGAATTACTGGGCAGTCCGTTTTATTGAACCGTTCTTGGTAAAAAACCGATATCCCGCTTTTGATTTCATGAGAAAAATGCTCCTCAGAATCAACCAATCAACCCATTTACCTGGGCATGTTATCACTAGTTGGCTATACTCACAACACGATCTAGTCTTTCAATCGGAAAATTCACGCGAACTTGCATTCGCTGTAATTGAAATATGTACCGAAAGTTACCTTCACAAATCCATTCATAGAAGGATAAAGCGAACAGTCGAAAGCAATTGGGTCATTTCTTATTTGCTTTACATTGACGACCCAGATACCTTTTCCGCTCCACCGTATAATTTTGATTTGGTTGTAGGAACACAGATACAGTACGCCCCGATGATCATTGGAATCGAGCCATTTGAAAGCGTTGAAATAATAGCAGACCGAAATAATTTGGAAACCCTAATTTGGGAAAATGGATACGAAGAAACCGGGGGGAAAGTATACTTATCAAACCGATTAATAGCAATTCAAAGCACATTTCATGATTTCTGTAGAACACATAATTTGGATTTAACAACTTACAATATACCGAATTCACCAGTTTATATGGCGATAGAGAACTATTACTGCCCACTTCGAAAAAGAAAAATTCTTACCAAAGACTCTATCTATGGGGGTCCCGCATATATTTCCCTGGTTAAATATGATTCAAGTAAGCAAATAAGTCGCTTTTCACTTACCGAATTATTAGAGGACGTGGACAAGGAACCAGAATATTTCAGCAAAGAACTCTTGGTCAACCATAGTAAGCTTTTGGAATTATTCGACGAAAAATGCATCTTCACATATCATTCGTCAGACGAAAGCATAACCTACAACCACAACCACCTGACAAAAGGCATACCCGCCAAAATTTTAAAACACCTTCTTGAAATTCACATCAATGAAGGCCGAACGGAATTTGAATACCGTGATTTAAAAAGGATTTTCGACATTTCGCTTGGACAAAAAAATTCAAATTTTGAAATTCGATTCTACAGGCTTATTGAAAAAATAAACCAACTCAAAGTCCCTATAGAAATATCAAAAACAAACCGTGGGAAATTCATTTTCAAAATGAATAAGTCGGTAAATTTTTTAGAAACATGAGAAAAATAACCAGTTCGAGATCAACCCTCTGTAGGCATGACTACCAGCACAGTTTTTATAGGGTCATGCTCTCCCACTTTCAATTCTCAGAAATTCTCGAATTTTACTCCAGAATACCATTGGAAATTGACGGCAAAAGGTATGAAGGACCGGATTTATTTGAATATTTATGGAGCAAGAACAAACAAATTCCGATGAGTTGGGACTGTGCAGTAGACAACGCCATGGAACGATTTTGTGTGGAAAAGGGCTTTGATGCCGGAACCATGGAGAAAAAAATCCTTGCCAGAAATAATCGGTCAACCTATGTCCCCGGACGAGTTCTAATTTCATGGTTTTACCCTATGATGGAGAACATTTTCACCTCACTGGACATGCTCGATGTAGTTATCAAGTTTATCCCCAAGTTTGTTGGAAACTATTTACCTGGCGTGGTGTGCAAGCGAGTCCGAAAAATACAAGAAGGCGAGCATATCCATTCCTATTTTGTTTTCATTAATGATCAAACATTCCAAGAATATTTGGACTTTAACTTTGACCTCGTAGCATTGGAACAATTAGTTTCGGCCCCTCGAATGTTTGGGTTACCTCCCTTCGAAATGACACGTATGCTT
>CAYNXV010000108.1:11264-12276 GCA_964401245.1 uncultured Bifidobacteriales bacterium
GACTGCCGCGACCCATCCGAAATTGTCTGGATAGAAACTGATAAGCCAAAATGGGTTGGGGATTACTTGGAAATAGGTGGGAAACGAATCGGAAAATCAATAAGCTCTGAAGGTTTTTATCGGAACCTAAAATTGAATTTGGACGAATATAACGTTCCCGATGAAAAATCCATCGAAATTCTTGAAGATTATTATTGCCCCCTAAGGAAGCGAGTCGTCTTGCACAAGGGGTGTATTTATTTGGCTCCGCTTTTTGCATGTCGTTTCCAACACAAAAAGGTATCCACTATACCCAAAAAAATGCTCCGGCATTTTATAGACGACGGATTGACCGAAGATGAAATTTCCGATACTGAACTAGAAACACGGCACAAAGACTTACTCAAAGCATCCGCTCCGGAAGCGATTTTCCAATACGATAATCAAAATGAAATCATGCTATTGAACGGAGAACAATTTGTTAAAGGAATTGCAGCCAAAATTTTAAAGCAGCTTCTAGAAAACCATCTAAAGGACGGCCAAACAGAATTTGAATACAAGGATTTCAAGCGAAGGTTCGAGATTTCATTAGGTCAAAAAAACTCAAATTTTGAAGTCCGCTTCTACCGACTATCCGAAAAATTCGAGAAGCGGTTTCCGACAATCAGGCTGAACAAACTTGGAAGGGGGCGATTCATCCTTCAACTTGCTTGTAACATAAAATTAGTAAACCTATCCTGAAAAAAGAATTGCATCACAGACACTCTTGGAATTTGGTTTATCAATGAATAATAAGAATCACCCAAATGAACGCGTTCCTTCCGAATTGAGATTAGGAAATCAAATTCCGCTTTCCCCGAAATTTCCTTCCTATGATGATAAATCAGATTGCACCTGGCCGGATTCATTGGTTAACAGGCATGACTTCTGGCGGGCACTTTATGCAACTCAATTAGAATTATTCTCACCAGAATCCGTATATGAGTTTTGGAAACCGCTCAGTTTTGTTTTAGGCAAGGAAAGTTTTCAAGGA
>CAYNXV010000109.1:0-12231 GCA_964401245.1 uncultured Bifidobacteriales bacterium
CCTGGATGAAAAGCCGGTGAAAGTGATTTTCACTTTCGTGCGTCCAAAACTATCTTAAGAATTTCCCCGCAATGCCCGGGCCTGGAGAACGCTTACATGTCGGCCACCCCTGTCAAAGTCGTCGCTCCCTTCGGAAGCTGGGTCTCTCCGCTTTCAGCCGAAATCGTGGCGCGCGCCTCGCAGGGGCTCGGCCAAATCCACCTGGGAGACGGTTGCGTCTATTGGCTGGAAAGCCGCCCTTCGGAAGGAGGACGGCAAGTCATCGTAAGAGCCTCTGAAGGGGAAGGAGGCGAAATCGAGGACGTGCTGCCCAGTCCCTACAATGCCCGGAACAAGGTGCATGAATACGGCGGAGGGGACTACCTCGTACACCAAGGTGTGATTTATTTTACGAATTATTCCGATCAAAGGATTTATCGGTTGGAACCGGGTGGAATTCCCATGGCCATCACGCCGGCCGGCCCCTTCCGGTATGCGGACATGGCGGTTGACGATTTGCGGGAAAGACTGGTCGCGGTAAGGGAAGAACATCATGGCAGGGGCGAACCCCACAACGCCCTCGTGGCCATGCCGTTGGACGGAGATGCCGAACCGACGGTATTGGCGCATGGCTGCGACTTCTACGCCAGTCCCCGTATCAGCCCCGACGGACACCATATCTGTTGGATTTCCTGGAATCATCCCGAAATGCCCTGGGATGGCTGCGAACTTTTTCTGGCCGAGTTGCATCCCGGCGGAGAAGCCGGAGAGGCCATCCATGTCGCCGGCGGCAGGGACGAATCGATTTTCCAACCGCAATGGTCGCCGGACAACCGGCTGCATTTCGTTTCGGATAGGACGGGTTGGTGGAACCTTTATTACTGGAACGGCAAAACCGCCCGCAACCTTTGCAAAATGGAAGCCGAATTCGCTGTTCCGCAATGGGTATTCGGACAGTCCACCTACGCCTTTGCCGGCGATAAGGAAATTCTGGCGGCTTACAACCGGGGCGGACGCTGGACCTTATGCCTGCTGGAAGGCGAAAACGGGCAATGCCGGGATATGGATATTCCTTTTACGCAAATTGAAAGCGTACGCGCCGATGCGGGGCGCGGCTACTTCATAGGCTCATCGCCGACCCGCTTTCCGGGAGTCTGTTCCCTGGAAACGGATACGGGAAAGTGGCGCGTGCTGAAAACTTCGGGGCCGGAGGAGTTCCGCGATACCGATGCGGGCGCAGAGACGCGCTGGTCGCTCCCGGAAGAATTGCATTTTGAAGGGGCGAACGGAGAAACTTCCCATGGCTGGTTTTACCCTCCCCGAAGCGATGCCTTCGAGGGTCCGACCGGAGAATGCCCTCCCCTAATCGTCAAGGTTCATGGCGGCCCCACCGCCGCGAATTCCACGGGGTTGGATTTGGCGGTGCAATTCTGGACCTCGCGGGGGTTTGCCTATTTGGCAGTGGACTATGGCGGGAGCACGGGATATGGGCGAGCCTATCGAAACCGGCTCGATGGCAATTGGGGACGCGTGGATGTGGAGGATTGCCTTTTGGCCGCCCGGCATCTGAAATATTCGGGACGGGTGGACGGTAAAAAAATGGCCATCACCGGCAGCAGTTCCGGAGGCTTCACCGTGCTCAGCGCCCTGGCCTTTCACAAGGATTTCAGCGCAGGAACCAGCCTTTACGGGGTGGCGGACCTGGAATCCCTGGCGCATGACACCCATAAATTCGAAGCCCATTATCTCGATCGCCTGGTGGCGCCCTATCCGGGAGGAGAAGCCGCCTATCGGGAGCGCTCCCCCGTATATCATGCCCAGGGGATGTGTTGCCCGGTGCTTTTACTCCAAGGCAGCGAAGATAAAGTGGTTCCTCCCGAGCAATCCGAATCGATGTTCAGGATTTTGAGGGAAAAAAACCTCCCCGTCGCATATCTCCTTTTCGAAGGAGAAGGACACGGTTTCAGGCGCATCGAGAACCGGAAACAAGCGCGCGAAGCGGAGCTGTATTTCTACCGGCGCACCTTCGGATTGCATGACCCCGAAAACCTTCCTCCTGTGGTAATTGAAAACCTTTAGGGGTTTTCCGCGTTGCTTTCCCTTCCGAAAAGGGATAAGCTCATTGTTTACCGAAACGTGTCATGGATCATTACATTCCCGTAACTGCTGGAAAACCGCTCCGAAATCCGAAAAGGTCGTTTTCTTCGGTGGAATAGCCTATGCCGAACCTGCTTCTCATAACCAGCATCGAAGAAGAAGCCAACATTCTGCAAATCGCCTTGCGGAGTAGAAACTTCACGGTTACCCATCTCATGCCTCCGGTTACCAGTCCCAAGCAGTGTTTGCAGCATAGGCCCGACGTCATCCTGATGGAAGTCGGGCAAAGCTACCTGCTCCAAAGCAATACCATCCAGGCGTTGGGAAGCGAGTCCCATTCCCGGCACATTCCCGTGCTGGCCTTTGGACGCGGCGCCGACAATCCCGCCATTTACCAATCCATCACCCAAAGCGGAGCGCGCGAATTCCTCGCCCGCCCCTTGAAAATGTCCGTCATCATCCAGGCTCTAGAAGCCTATCTCCCTAAGCTCAAGGGAGAAGAAAAACCGGAAACGCCGGTGGAAAACAGCGAAGAGGCCGTTTCGTTGATTCTTTCCGACGGAATACAGCCGCTGGAAAAACTGAACATCATGGTCCGCCATGTCGGCAAGCTCCTGGCTTTTCCATTTACCGCCTCCGCGGTGACCCGGGTTGTGGACGATCCCATGAGCGGCGCCGGAAAATTGGCCCAGGTGATATCCCAGGACCAGGCGATTTCGGCGACGATCCTTAAGATTTCGAATTCTGTTTTCTGTGCCGGCCGGGGAAAATCGACTACCGACGTGCGCGAAGCGGTGGTGCGCATCGGCTTTTCGGCCACTCGCAACATCGCGCTCAGCCTTTCCGTGCTCAACCTATTCGACGACCGCAGCAAGGCAATCGGATTCGACAGGGGCAGCCTCTGGTACCAATCGCTGGCCTGCGGACTCATCGCCGAAAAGCTCGCCAAGAACGCAGGGTATCAAAGCCCTTCGGAAGCCTTTATCGCCGGCCTGCTCCACGACTTCGGGGTGTTGTTGCTCGATGAATATTTCAGCGATATTTTCGGCCGGATCATGAAAAGTTCCGGCGCGGGACGCCCCGCCCTGAGTTGCGAAGCCGACCTGCTGGGCTTCGATCACAACGATTTGGTGGAAAAACTTTTCGAGCAATGGCGCATTCCCGGCAATCTGGGTTTCGCCATCAAGAACCGGTTCAAGTTCCTGGAAATGGGAGGTAAAATCGATCCGGCCATGGGCCAACTTACCCGACTTCTGGGCATGTCCGCATTGCTTGCCAAAGCCGCCCATCTGGGCAGAAGCTGCGACGCCTTTTTGCATCCCATACCGCTGGAAATGCTCAAGGGTTTGAAAATAGGCACTGACTTGAACACGGGCTTCCTCGATGATGTGTATCCCCTGTTGGATCAATACTGCACCCTGCTCAGCATGGAAAAACGGGTTTCAGCCAAACCCCTTGACGGGCGCCCCGTCCGACTGGGGCTGTGCGACACGGTGAAATCCCATTTCGAGCCCCATATCTTCTACCTCCGGGCAAGAGGCTACGGACTCACTTCCATGGGAGCAGCGGAAAATCCCGACAATCCTCCGGATTTGCTGGTTTACAATTCTGACAAGAACGGCAGTGACAACGCCTTTTTGCAATTGATGTATGCGGACGAAAATCCCACCGCCACCAAGCCTCTGCTGGTTTTCAGCGAAGACGCGGAATACCGTCCCGCCGTACCGGCTGGAGTCCGATTCGAGGTATTGAGTAAAAATCTGGATACGCGCGATATCGACTCCAGCATCGAAAAGCTGGTGTCCTAAATTCCCACCGGCTGAACCGACTACCTCCGTGAAGAACGTCGTTCCTGCAGAAACACCCATCCCGTGCAGACGGCAATCAGCGCGGCCAGGGCCGCGTCACCCTGCCACGCTTGGCCCAAAGGGCGCGGCCCCCACAACACCACCAGCAAGGCGAGCAGGAAAAGATGCAGCACGTAGACCTGCAGACTTTTTCTCCCCAACGCCAGCGCGAACTTTTCCATCCGGGCCAGGAGATTCCGGCATCCGAAAAACCCGGAGTACATCAAAGCGCAGATACCCGTAATCATGGGAAGCAGCGCGGGCCTGAGATTGTAATAGGAGACGCTTTTGGGTTCTCCCCACAATCCGCCGGCCATTTCGCGCACGTACCCGTATCGACCCAACGGCTTCGAAAAAAATTCTTCGAAACCATGCAGGTACAACGAGCCGGACACCAATGCCAACCCCAAAACGGCGAGTCCCTTGACGGCGCCGTCCTGACGCGCGCGCACCCACCGGGCTGCCAAAGCACCGATGGCGGTAAACAGCAACAACGGAAGCCAAGGACTGTTTCCCGAAGTGAGCAGAAACACCCGCATTTGCGCGGCATCGAGATAAATGAACAGCGCCGTTCCCGCCGCCGCCATGGCTGACAGGTAAACGGCGGAATGCTTCGACGATATCGGCAAGGAGAATAGGATCAGGGCGAATGCGATGGTAGCCAGAATGCCGCTCGACACCAGGGCGTCGGGAAAATGAAAACCGTGCTCCAATACGAAAAAGGCGCAGGAGATGGCCCATAACAGCGCAGCTCTTCGCGCCGAACGCTTGAGCCACTCTCCCCGTCCCGAAGCGCCTCGTACCTCCCAGGAACGGACCAGGGCGGCTCCTACCAGCAACAGAAAAAGCGAAGCCGTAAGTGGCTCTATCAGCATGGCGAACTCGCTCCAGAACCGGCGCTCCTCCTTGTCTATGAGACGGGTGGTATGCGAAGCCATCATGAGCAGAATCGCCACCGTGCGCAATCCGTCCATGGCGAGGTCGCGAGGGAATCCCTTCGCTGCGGGCTTCACAAGGTCGGGTCGCTTATCCATGCGCCGATGGCCCGATGGAATTCCCGGGTTCCCGCGTAACGCGTGAAACCCCAGCGGCGGATACCGGTTTCCACAATGGGAACCCGCACAATTTCGCCGGCACCCAATTGCTGAAGGTTTTTTCCCGGATTGTGCTTTTGCAACAGCCAGAAAGGCAATTGCTGCTCGTAAGCCCACATCCAAAGATTGAATCCCCGCACGATGACCATAGGCTTGGTGGAGGAAACGTGGTAGTTACCGTAAAAATCCTCTTCCATGGCCCGATGGTTTTCTTCGCGCCGAGACAGGAATTCCTCCACTCTCGCGGAATCCTTGATGGGCAGCCGGAAAAAACGGTTGACGCGGAAATCGCCGGAACTAACGATTTGATTGACGCTTCGTAACACCCGCGACGGAATTCCGGACCATTCCACGTAATGCGACAGGGTTTCCTCGCCGCCCACCCGAATGGTAAGCATACCATTTTGGTAAGTATGGTCCAGATGGTAGACGGCGGGATCGAAGCGATCGGAAGGGTGCGCCAGTTTTTCCACATCGGCGCTCAAGAGCACGAAGTCCTCATCCACTCCCGATTCCTTCCGGGCAGGTTCCCACGGCGAAGACGGGGCCCCGGTCGAAACTTTCTGCGGAGGCATCAGGGCCTGAGACGATGCCAGCTCGACTGGCGCGGCGGGCGAGACCGACTCCCCCGACGTGAGTACGGGGCCGCTTTCTTTCAAAACCGGCACTTCGGCCCGCAAACTCGTTTTCCGCGCCAACGCCTTTTTCTCCGCCTGGGCGAGGGCCACCGCTTCGGATTTATCCGGAGCGCTCTCCACATGATCGCGCGCGGTTTTTTTCGCCTGGGGCGCCGCGACTTCGTCGGCCCGGGCCATGGCCGCTCCCAGCAGCCCTTCGCTCAACTCGGCCAACGCCACCTCCACCGGCAGGCGCAAAGCATAGCCTTTGGGAATGGAACCTTTTTTCCGGAACGTCGCCGGTCGCAACGCCAGGTTGTATTCCTCCAGTTCCACCATCGACAGTCCCGTGAGCCGGGAAATTTCCTCGGGAGAACTATTCCGCGTCAAAACCATTTCGTGAAAAGAAAGGGGCGCCCATTTCTCCAGGTTCGGATAAAGCGAATCCGCTTGCATGGCGATGGAAGACGCCGCCAGGAATTCAGCGTAGAAATTTTTGGAAGCGAAACCGAAAGTCCGCGATCGATAATTCGCGATGATGGTCCCCAAATCGCGGGTGCCGGTCATGCGCACGGCGCGGGACATGCCGCCCGCACCATGGTTATAAGCCACCAACGCCAGCGGCCAGGACTGGAGACGGCCGAAATTGTATTTCAACAGCTTTCCCGCCGCTTCCGTCGAACGATAGGGATCGCGCCGCTCATCCACATGATAACCGATGGTGAGATAGGCTTTTCCGGACGATTTCATGAATTGCCACATGCCGGCCGCTCCGACCTTCGAATAGGCATGAGGCAGAAAAGAAGACTCCACATGCGGAAGGTATTTGAGCCTGGAGGGAAGTCCCATGGGCCCGAAAGTGGAGTCGATCATGTCCAGGTAACGATAGGAGCGTTCGATACCGGCTTGGAAGCGTTCCTTGATTCCCCGCTGAAACCGAATCCGGCCCGCGGCGTCGGCAATCGCGGACGAGTCCCATTCGGCCGGCAAACGTGCCCGCAATTTCCGTTCTTCGGAGGTCAAGGAAAGCATATCCTTTTCCGCCAACACCCTCAGCTGCGCTTCCAGCCGGCTCGTCTCCCTGCGCACGGTTTCACGGGATGCGGGGGAATTCTGTTCACCGGCTTGGATGCGGGCATAGACGACGTCGAGCGCGTCGGGATGATGCAGAAGCCCTTCGTCTTGGGGAACGTGATAATAGATATCGAACCAGAAGTTCGCTTGCGTGAGAATCAGGGAATCGGCGGTAAAAATGGCGTCCGTGAGAATGGGCCGGGACGCCGTCGCCTGTGAGACGAATAATCCGAAAATTACCATTGCCCTGGTTTTCAGATCAATACCTCCCGGCGGTTGGTCGCAGCGCTTTCGAAAAAAATCAATCGTCCACGGCGCACGAAGCGCGTGGAACCGATTCAGTCATCGGAATCTTCGTCGGGAGCATCACCCTCGGGTGCGGGCTTGGCTCCGGCAGCGGCATCGCCGTTGCCATCTTCCCCCTTGCTCATGAGCGAGGGATGGAAATCGACTTTTCGGGCCTCCTTGGTTTCGCCCAGATGCAGGATTTCCGCGCAATCTTCGCAATACCCCAATTCCTTGTCGATGGTGAAACGGGCGGAGACGACATTGATGCCGCATTTCGTACACATCTGAGGGCGCAGCAGGTTCCGTTTGAAAATATGCTGATGTTCCAGCTCTTTCTCTATCCTCTCGACCAGCTCCTCCGGACTTTCGTCGGCGGAAGTGCCGCGGCGGCGGTTTTGCACATCGATGGGAAGGTGCGAAGCGGCCACTTTATTACCGCGACGAATAATACGCTCCTCATCCTGGGAGATTTCGCGGAAAAAGGTTTTACCGGGCTTTTTGGGCGCAACCTTGGGCGATGCTTCCGGCTCTTTACCGGCTTTCTTGGCGCCTTCTTTCTTCGTGCCCTTAGAGGATGGGGCGGCATGCCCGTTCATCTTCGTCGCTGCGGTTCCATTCACCTTTTCCGCGGCTTTGGCTGCCGCGGCTTCGGGTTTGGATGGCGCTGCTTTGGCGCTTGCGGCTTTGGCAACCGTCGTCTTGGCCGGCGCGACGGGCTTCGATGCGGTTTTGGCCGCCGGAGTTTTGACCGGAGCGGATTTCGACGCGGCTTTGACCGAAGCGACTTTGGGTCCCGGATTTTTGGCTTTGGCAACCACCAATTTGGCAATGGCGGCCTTGGGAGGTGCTTTGGCCTTGCCGTTGGCCACTACCGGAGGCGTTTTTTTAGCGGACGCGGCGGTGCTTTTCGCCGGTTTAGCGACAGCTTTACCCGGTTTGACCGATGATGTCGGCTTTTTAACCGAAACCTTGGCGCTTGCGGGAGATTTGGTTTTGAGATTGGCTTTGGCTTTACCCTTCGCGGGAAGCTTGTCCTGTTTTTTCGACGGCTGTTTTTTCAGAATAATCTTTTGGTTTTTGTTCTTGGTGGCCGTCTTGGTTTTTGCAACCGTTTTGACGGTATTTTTAATTTTGGCTTTGCCGGGTTTCACCTTTGCCGGAGATGTTTTTTTTACCGACGCTCCGGCGCGTACCGGCGGTTTTTTGGCATGACTTTTCGAAGCTGCTTTTTTGGTTTTTGTTTTTGCCAGGGCCACGCCGCCCCTCCTTTCAACGGGATCAGGGATGAGGGTTACTTACCCATCCCCTTGCCGCGCTCACTTCAGGACTATTTTACTTCGGTGATTTTCACGGCCAGTATCGGATCGCCTCTTTCGAGCCGGCTGACCACATCGAATCCTTCCACGATTTTGCCGAAAACCGTGTGATTGCCATCCAGGTGGGGTTGGGTCAAATGGGTAATGAAAAACTGCGAACCGCCCGTATTCGCTCCGGCATTCGCCATGGAAAGCACTCCGGCCACATGCTTCAATTCGTTGGGCTCATCTTTGATGGTCCAGCCCGGTCCCCCCGTGCCGTCACCGGCAGGATCGCCGCCTTGAGCCATGAAACCCTGGATGATACGATGGAAAACCAGCCCGTTGTAAAAACCCGAATCCGCCAGATGGGCGAAATTGGCCACCGTATTGGGTGACTGCTTGAAATACAACTCGAATTTCATCGACCCTTCATGGGTCTTGATTTCCGCGAACATCTGCTTAACGCCTTTATAATCCCTATCATAAGTCCTGGTCCCGCCCTCGCTGGCGGAAGCGCCCGTAGCCACCAAAAGGGGTAAAGCCAAAACGAGAAGGGAAAACCGATTCAATAGGCTCATGGAAAAAACCTTGCTGGAAAGTGAGGGGCCGTGCCACTTCAGCCCAACCCGAATCTATCTGAGCGAAAAAAAATAACAAAATTTGTAGATAAGACGAACCCCGGGCCTCCATTACCTTATAAAACGGACCTTTTACGTCCCATCCTCAATTTCATACCTTTATGCCGGTTTTCCACCTCCCCCATATTGAGCCCTATGCGACCCGAAGTCGATAAAATCCGGAATTTTTGCATTATCGCCCATATCGACCATGGGAAATCCACCCTGGCCGATCGCATGCTGGAACTTACCGGCACGGTATCCCGTCAAAAAATGCAGGCCCAGGTATTGGACGACATGGAATTGGAGCGGGAGAGGGGCATCACTATCAAGTCCCATGCCATCCGCATGGAATTCGCTTACCTGGACGAAAAGTATTTCCTCAACCTCATCGACACCCCGGGACACGTCGATTTCACCTATGAAGTGTCGCGCTCTCTCACCGCGTGCGAAGGGGCCATACTGGTAGTCGACGCCACCCAGGGAATCGAAGCCCAGACTCTCAGCAATTTGCATCTGGCCATGGACAACAATCTGGTCATCATCCCCGTCATCAACAAAATCGACCTGCCTTCGGCCCATCCCGACGATATCGCCGACGAATTGGGAGAGATGCTGGGAATCGATCCCCGACGGATTCCGCGCATATCGGCCAAAGAGGGAATCGGTATCGACGAGGTATTGAACCGGGTGGTCGAAGATATCCCCGCCCCCAAAGGCGATCGCTCAGCGCCGGCGCGCGCGCTCATTTTCGATTCGAAATTCGACAGCTATCGCGGCGCCATCGCCCTTATCCGGGTATTCGACGGCGTGCTGGAAAACAAAACCACCATCCATTTGATGGCCACCGACAAGGATCACGAAGTCGCCGAAATCGGCACCCTGTCTTTGGAAAGGGAACCTACGGATTCGCTGGCGGCGGGAGAGGTCGGATACCTCATCGCGAACATCAAGAACGTGCGCGACACGAAAATCGGGGACACCATCATCGACAAGCGCCGCCCGGCGCTGCAGGCCTTGCAGGGATACAAGGAAATCCAACCCATGGTCTTCTCGGGAATCTACCCCGTGGACGCCGACGATTTCGAGGACTTGCGCGACGCCTTGGAACGCTTGGCCCTTAACGACTCGGCGTTGAGCTGGCAACCGGAAACCTCCCAGGCGCTGGGCTTCGGTTATCGCGTTGGGTTTCTGGGACTTCTACACATGGAGGTCGTAAGGGAGCGCCTCGACCGCGAATTCAACATGAACGTCATCTCCACCGTGCCCAACGTGGAATACCATGTGCAGATGGGCAGCGGCAAACAGGTGGCCATCGAAAATCCCAGCAAGCTTCCCGATGCCGGAGCCTACGAATTCATCGAAGAACCCTATGTAAAAGCCCAGATCATCACTCCCAAGGACTTCGTGGGCGGTATCATGAAGCTTTCGGAGGAGAAGCGCGGCGTGTTCTCCAATATGGAATACGTAACGGCCGAAAAAGTGACCTTGCATTACGAATACCCCCTCGGCGAGGTGATGTTCGACTTCTTCGACAAATTGAAGTCGGTGTCCAAAGGCTACGCCTCCTTCGATTACGAACCCCTGGGCTACCGCCGCTCCAGCCTGGTCAAGCTCGACATCCTTCTCAACGGCGACCCCGTCGACGCCTTTTCGGTAATCATCCACCGCGACAAGGCTTACAACTGGGGAAACGCCCTCTGCAACAAGCTGAAGGAGCTCATACCGCAGCAGATGTTCGAAGTCGCCATCCAGGCGGCCATCGGCGGGCGCATCATCGCCCGCTCCACCGTCAAGGCGCTCCGCAAAAACGTAACGGCCAAATGTTATGGTGGCGACATATCCCGCAAACGCAAGCTGTTGGAAAAGCAGAAGGAAGGAAAGAAACGCATGAAGGCCGTGGGTAACGTGGAGATTCCGCAAGAGGCGTTCATGGCCGTGTTGAGCATGGACAAGGAGTAGCTTCCTTCCGATTTCGATTGCCAGTTTTCGGGCAGGAGAGGTAACTTTTCCGCCAATGCCTTCAGAAGACGATTTACCGGAAAAAATACCGGGGGATTCTCCTCCCCATCCGGCCGACGCCCTAGTCAGGGATCAATTCGACATCATACTCCGCAGCGTCGGAGACGCCATTTTGGCGCTCGATGCCGAGGGGAATTTGATTTTCGCCAACGCCGCGGCCGCCGATTTGATGGGTTACGAATCGTCCGAGGCCCTGTTGGCCGCGACCATGGACGAGATCATGGCCAAATACGACATTCTCGACGAAGCCGGCCAACTGCTGCCTTTGGACAGGCTTCCCAATCGTCAAGCATTGCAAGGCCTCCATCCCGAGAGCGCCGTCATCCGCTATCGGGAGCGCGCGACGGGCTCGGAAAAATGGTCGCTTCTCAAATCCTCTCCCGTATTCGACGCCGAAGGCAAGGTGGTCATGGTCATCAGCGTGGTCCATGATTTCACCGCGCTGCGCCGCAAAGAGGAACAGGTCAATCAGATCCAGAAAATGGACGCCTTGGGTAGACTCGCCGGAGGCGTGGCGCACGACTTCAACAATCTGCTCACGGCGATAAACGGTTACAGCGATCTCGCGATGTATCACCTTCGGGAAGGGCAGGACGACCTCGAACGGAATCTCCAGGAGATCCAGAAAGCGGGAAGGCGCGCCGCGGAACTTACCTCCCGCCTGCTTTCGCTCAGCCGCAAACAGGAATTTTCCCCGGAACCGGTGGACTTGAACCGGCTTATCGGCGGCATGCATTCGATGTTGACGGGTCTTGTCGGAGAAACCGTGCGGTTGCATCTCGAACCGGCCGATTCCCTTCCGACCATCATCGCCGACAGAAGTCTCATGGAACAGGTCATACTGAACCTCGCCCTCAATGCGCGCGATGCCATGCCCGCAGGAGGGGATCTCACTTTCAAAACCAAGGCCTGTACGGTCTCCGCCCACGATGCCCCGGGTTTCGCGGCGGCGCCCGGTGAATTCGTCATGCTCACCCTAATCGATACGGGAACAGGCATGACCCCGGAGGTCAAAGCCAAGGCCTTCGAACCTTTTTTCACCACCAAGGGATCGGCCAAAGGGGCCGGACTCGGGTTGGCGACCGCCTATGGAATCGTGCAGCAAATGGGCGGCAGCATAGAGGTAGTCAGCGAACCCGGCAAAGGCGCGACCTTCAATTTACTTTTGCCCGCGGCCCGGCGGGAGGAAACCCGGAACGAGACCGGGGAAAGGCCCCCTTTGCAATCCCGGGAACCCTCCGTTTTGATAGTCGAAGACGACGCCGCGGTGCGATTCCTTATCGAAGGCCTGCTGACCC